>DATLAJ010000145.1 GCA_035527515.1 bacterium | reverse complement strand
CTCTCCCCTTGATCCAAGAAATGCACCTGAGACCACAAATCAAATGGGCGATTAGCGACGGGCGTTCCTGTCATTATGATCCGCCTTGCAAACATCGGGGCGAGTCTTAGGAACACTTTGGTGAGAGCAGACTCTGGGTTCTTGATCTTGGCTGACTCATCCAGAATGACAGCAACATGTCTTGCCTTCAGAAACAGCTGCAAGCGCTCCTCCTCGCTTCTCACAGCCTCATAGTGGGCAAGCATCACCCGCGCAGGGCTGTTGAAAGCGTAGAAATTGAGCTTCCGGTCTTGTGAAATCACGCGAGGAACGATAGACGTGTGAGAGCTCAGCTCGCGACTCCAGTTGTCCAACAGTCCCTTTTTCACGACGAATAAGACCGTATCAACCTCTTTTTTCTCCAGCCAATAGAGCATGAGGTCTATTGCGATCTTTGTCTTGCCCAGCCCCTGCTCATGAAACACGGCGGCATACTCCAAGTCGCGTATGGCTTCAACAGCCTCGGCTTGGTAGGCAAAGGCCCGGTGCTTGGGTGCCAAATCAGGCTCGCGTTTGAGCTTAATTTTCTGCATATCGACCTACGCAGGATCCAACAGAAGCGCAGCCTGGGGACGCAGCCATCGGTTCATCCTGGCAACATGTCCAAGACCTCGGTCGACACCGATTGCGACCCCATCCTGCCTTTCCATATCCGCAATAGGTTTCGGGCCAACCTAGTTCTATGCCATGGCACTGCTAGCACGAATAAGGCGTCTTTGTGGATCGAGCAGTACTCCAAGAACGCGATGATCTGTTTTTCGGATCGGTCCGTTTCGAGGTCCCTTGCTGATTTCGCCTCACCGATAACCAGCAATCTTGACGTTTTGTCGTCCGCAAAAAGGTCCGGCACATGTCCGTTGATGGTCGGTGGCCGACCAGTCAGCTTAATTGAAGGCGAATCAAGGAGGATAGACGCGGAATTCCCACCAAGCAGCTCTTCAGCGACCCAGTCTGCCATACGCTTTACCAACACCTGATGAACGACCGATTCGCTCATATCTGCTCATCAGACACAATGTCTTGGCATAGAACCTCGAGCTCATCTCTAGCCTCCATCAGCGCCAGCACCCGCGAGCCTTCGGGTTCCTCGCGCAGCAGATTTAGCTCTGAATACGGCATGGACCGCACGCGCCTGATGACCTCGCGGGCCAGCGCCTCGAGCGAGGCATCTCTGATGACCTCGTCCGAGATCGGTGCATCAATGACCTTGATGGCCTCCCTGGCGCCGTCGCTCAGGAAAATCTCCGTTGCCCTCTTGTTCGCGAGTATTTGGGGCAACATCCTGACCGTGCTTAGGGGGAAGATCTGCTTCTCTATGACCCATCTAGCGAAATCGGAGGAATCAAAACCAGCCCTCAATATAGCCCTCTTCACATTGGGCCTTTGGAGTTCCACAAAGGCGCTGAACCGACTCGCATCAAATTCATCATCGCTTCCAAGGTTAGCGCGGTAGTATGCCTCCATGTCTTCATATGCTGCCAAATACGTCTGAACTTCCGACCGCCTTCCTCCACAGTAGTCGACAACCTGCGCCATTGTCAGATGCTCTGCATTTCGCAGATAATGAAGATACTTAGCCTTGGAATATGGATCCCATGGACGAGGTCCGACCAAGTGGCTCTGGAGCCGGATGGCATCGATTTCTGCTTGATCTAGCCTCTCATGGACCATGGCGGGGATTGTGTCCCACCCCCCCTGATAGCCCTTTTCAAGGAAGCTTTTGTATATTGCCGCCCTTGTATTTCCCTCTATTACAACAAGCTTCCCATCTACCTCCTTATTCACAAGTATCGGATGAATGATGCGACCGTGTGTTCGGATCGACTGTTCTAAGCTGTGAAAGGTTGTAAAAGATGCACCTTCCGCGCCCGTGCTTATGTTCAATGCGAGGTATATCTGCTCGTGCGTTAGATCATCACCATACATCTCGGTGAATTGCTTGATTCGAGGATTCTCGAAGTCCAGATGGACGTTTTCAATCGGTAGCATCTGGAATTCACACTCGTGCATCATGAATTACTCCTCCGATTATTTTGCATGGCCTATCTGCGAACTGCGCGGAACGCTCATTTCAAAGCCTTAACCTGCCTAGGAAAAATGCTCGCCTTCGTGTCCATGTCCGTTTTTTCGACTGCTCAAAGCCATTTCAACACCCTCCTTTAGATATGGCATCAGGATGCACGATAGAACGCTGGCGGGGGTGCCGTCTGGGCCCAATGTGTCAAAGATGCGACGACATAAATCCTCGAGAAACCTCTTGGTGCATCCTTCTCCCAATAGCCTCTCGTCGATGCAATCTGATATGAGCGGCGGTCGCTTCTGGACTGCTCGTAGCATGCGTGACAGAGCGAGGTATCGCTTTCCAACATCCTTCTCCTTCATGCCGTCCATGGCGGCAGGGCGCGCCTTGCCAAGGAGGACTGAGGCCTTGTTCGCCACAGATGTAGCATGGTCGTTGTCAATGAACATTGGGTAGCTAGAAATGAGTCGCTCAACTTCGTTAAGTATGGAGCTGAGCGTTCGCTCTTGGCTACGAAGACTTGAGGAGGTCCTGCATCGTGAGCTTAACTCCCTCCCAAGAATGGCCATATGGGCCAACAGCCTCTCGTAGGAAGCCGTCTGCTCAAAACCGTCGCGTCTGGCATTGGGACGAACATTGTGTGAGAGTTCAACCTCGCCCATGTGCCAGAGCGCAAAGCGAGGTTCGATGAAAGCCTTTTCGAAAAAGCGCTCGTCTCCGAATGCTATATTTCCTTGGCGAGCACGTATTCCGCGGACAGGCTCCGTTCGCGGTATCGCACCCAGCAGTCCTGTGAGCGCATACCATCCTCTACCAACTAGCCCACCGTCTATGCCTCTGATTTCGAAAGCCTCTACGCCGGCGATACGGTCAGATTTCGTCTCACTAAGCCGCACTTCATCGCGATAGTGCTTGAAGAGCTGCCGGCCATTTACGTATATTCTATAGCTCCGCCAACCGGGCATACCCGCGAAGTGGTCTTTTACACTATCAGAGAAGGAGAAACCATCTTCGTCGTATGGGACCGGAGCCACCGAACTAAGGTAGGATTGGATCGCCCTGACGTTAAGGATCGAATCATCGTAGAAACGAAATACATCTTTCATCGTTACGCGGAAAAAGCGGTGAGATTCGCACGGCGTTGCCTTGCGAGTCCTGATCACTGCCAACGCCGCGATTGCCGAGGCCAGGTCGGCCGAATCATTCTTATCATCGACAACTCTGCGGAGGTCGGATCCATTCCACTCTACCTCCGTAACGACTTCCTTGGGGGATGCGCGTGTAGTGAAGATAAGACGCTTGCAGTAAGCTAGACCACCGAGGCGCCCAATGCCCCTGAATCCCCGGTGAGTGCAGCTTTGCTTCTCGCTATATCCTGGATCACATAGAGCACGCTCAACTCGCGCTTCTGGGACCCCACATCCATTGTCTTCCACAGTGATCGTGCGGTTCCTGCCGGAAATCGATACAGAGATGCGTTCTTCGCCTGGGGCGAGAAAGCCGTCTGCCACGGCCGTATCTATCGCGTCCGTGGCGTTCTGGATGTACTCCCTGATGGACATCAAAGGGTCGTCATACATCCCTGTTGTGATGGCCTCCAAGAGCCTTTTGCCTGCAGCTCCCATAACTGGACGTTCTCGGTCTATCTCTGTAGGTAAAGCTCCAGCCACTTCTCAATCTCCTTGTTCTCGCACCGCTTCATGTACTCTCTAACCGCAGATCGCGTGTTCTGCGACACGGCCTCGTGGAACTCCCAGAAAGCACTGTCTGGGTGTTTCAATAGCCAGAGAATGAAATCCCTGAATTCCTCGACCATGCCCGTTCCAGGACAGCGCTTTGGCTCCCGTGTGTAGACTCGCCTCTCGTGCTTGTTCCTATTGCGGATAAGCACTTCGGGCATATAAAGGTTAGCGACGAACTCCTCAAACGATTCTCCTATCGTCCTGAGAGCCAGGCCGGGCACCGTTGAGATCGCCCCATGCGCCGCACCCTTCATGATCTCCATGTTCCTTATGAATCGCCTTGTCCATACTGGATTCCTGAGGAAATTCACTTCATGCTTTGGTCTAGGGGGCTCAAGATCCCGGCGCCTGTTCGCATTTGGCGAGCCATCTTCACCATTAATGGGTGCGTAGCGCATTGGGTAGCTATAGACGGTTGCTTCCGGTAATCCCGTTTGGTCGTTTCTCCACTCAGCGTTCAGGCGGATATTGACAATAAGGCGCTCATACATATCTCTGGGCGTGTCGCGCCAGTTATACAGCATATAATTGGAAAAGTCAGTGAAACCATATCGCCTAGCGACCTGAATCGCGCGCAGGTAGACCGGCTTCTCCCTTAAACTGTCAAAGGCTATCCGGAATGGTCTGATGTTGAGTCGCGAAAGGAGTTGCATCGTTTCGTCAGTTACGAAACTTGCGTCCAGTCCTTGATTGAAGTCGACTGTTCTTTGTTTCTTCGGCTCAGCATCCGTATGGCATCCCCTCGCATAGCCCAATTCACAGAGGTCTGCCACGATATCACTGAGTCTCGGAGAGGCAAGCACATTGTTGTCCATCAGCTTTAGTCTGGCCTTATCACCATAACTCCGACGCAGTTCGCGGATGACTGGCTTGATGTCAATGTAGGGCACATAATCGGGCTCAAGCGTGGGTACTGCGCACCAACCGCACCGATTCACACATCCACGCGAGGTATAGCCATGGTACGTTTCGTTGATGGCATACAGACCTCCGTCAATGAGGTCGTAATCTGGAGGTAGAAGGTCTATGTTCGTTTTGTCGGGAAGTCCGATCTTGTGAGCGGAATCCAAAATGCCGCAGATTGGGAAGATGCCTGTCGCCTCGTGCACATCCTCTGGCATCATAGAGGCCATTATGCCGCCGATATAGACATTTCCGACAATCCCGCCTGTGGCATCCTTGTAGAAGTTCGTCGTTCCGATCGTGCGCTCCCATCCAAAAGTGAAGAGTGTAGTTATGTAGACTCTATCCCAGAGCTCATCGAGAACTGAGTGGTCACAGCCGTATGCGAACCGGACGTTATCACCCCGGTCTTTGTGAAACCGGGATAGTTTCATCAAACCAAGGGGAGGATACCAGAGCGTTTCGTCGTGGCGTAGCCTCTTCGTTCCGAGCCGACCCTGTCGCATCCTCGCCGGAGTGAGACGGCGGTAGTCTGGCTCAACTAGAAGGACATTCATATCGGATTCGCAATCAATTCGCCGGAACGGCCATGTTCATCGCTTGCCGACAGGCATTCGTGCATGACATCAATCGCCCGTTTGCACTGCTGCTTGTTGAGCAAGGCCATCGTCCTCTCCTCCATGAGATCGTGGTCTTGGCATGGGTAGCCGTCCATATAGGACAGTTACGCTCAGTTTGGGACAAGATACATGAGGTCATTTGAGTGGTAAAGAGGAATGAGTCAGCCTAGATATCGCCCGAGACGAGAAAATATGTGGGTTGCGGGGCGCGTAATCGAGTATGGCTTTGGGGATGTTTGATGGCTCTCTTGCGGGTGGTGGGCGGGCGCGGTCTTGTGTTGCTGTCCTTCGAGGCGAGAGACGCCGATAGGTCGGTCAACACCCGACCGTTCCATTACTGACGGACGTGGTGGGATAGCACCACACGACTAATATCAACAGGGGAGGCGCTTCTCGTCCCCTTTCAGGAATACTCCTCGCCGCCCTATCCTCTGGCTATGTCGTGATAGCCCATGTCAACAACGCAGCTGTCCGGTGCGCCTGTGCTGTCGTGTGTTATGCGGCTTCAGAAAAGCTCTTGTCGATGATAATAGCCTTAAGAACCTTCTCGATGATGCTCAGGAGCTTGACCACCTCGGTTACTGGGTTCTTGGTGTGCTGTAATAGGTGGTCATGGACTTTGCGGGCAGATTCGAGTTTAACGCCGAACAGGGAGCCGATGGTGACGACGACCATGTGTTCGACAATCTCTGGCTGGTTGCCTCGCGGGAGCGATATTCGGCGAGGCAAACTCGCTTGTGAACCTCGTAGGCCGCCCTGCTAGCTCAAAGACCCGAACACATGCTGAACAGAGGCTCGGCACCGTGAAATCTCAGTTCTGAGACTGGGTGCATGGGTGCACTTCGCTCAGCCCTCACACTCCCCGGAGGCTAGTTCCAGTGACCGATAGGAGGCGCTAGCGCCTCATTAGCGAGGTGAGCACACCTCAATCCGTGAGCAGGGCGCTACCTATCTAGCAATCTGGTTCAGCAATCGCATGATCGCACCAGTCTACGGATCCGCCGATAGACGGGCGATTTCAGCAGTCAGGCGCCTTGGCGAACCGGTCTCGTCACATCGTTACCTGCTTTGGCACGCAAAATGCTAGAGAAATAGAGGATACTGAGTGTGGAATGTCAACATTGGTGAGTTAGAGGGAGGATGAGATGAGACTTAGAAATTGCTTGATTGTTTTTGTTACTGTGTTGCTACTCCACAGTTACACAACGATCCTGGTTGGGAAGGAGTGCGGAGAGCCTGACGTCCTACCTGGGCAGATTCTTGTCCAGTACGAACGTGGAATTGCATGCCAGCAGCTGCAATATCTCTGCACTAACCTTTCCCAACAGGGCTTCCGGTTGACTCGCCATTATCCCCGAAGCTGCGTGCTTAGGCTTGAGGCACCTGGCAATACGGACCCGAGAATCGCAATTGCTAACGCTAAAGAGGTCCCTGGAGTTCGTCGTTCGGAGCCGGTTTATAAATGCCATGCTTGTTCAGTGCCCAATGACGAGTGGTTCTGGCTCCAATGGAATCTGCCGACTATCGGATATGGGGACGCGTGGGACCTCTTCCTCAAAGATGCAGACTTTGCAGCGCCGGCCGTCATAGCAGTGCTAGATACGGGCGTTGCCTATGAGAACTATGAAGATGATAATTATGAATACGAGCGTGCTCCTGACTTCGATAACATAGTCTTCGTGGATGGATATGACGCAGTCAATGACGATTATCATCCTAATGATGACAACGGTCATGGCACGTTTGTATGCGGCGTTATCGCTCAGTCTACCAACAATTTGACTGGTGTGGCCTCGATCGCCTTTGGCTGCAAGATCATGCCGGTCAAAGTTCTCGGGGAGTATCAAAGCGGCGATACCGCCTCGTTGGTAGAGGGCATCTATTTCGCGGTGGACAATGGTGCGGATGTTATCAACTGCAGCGCGGGCTTCTCATGGTATTACTCTCACAGCGAGATTCTGGCTGAGGCCGTTACATACGCGGCCACTAGCGGCACGGTCCTGATCGGCTCAGCGGGTAATGCCGACCTCCCCTACGTTAAGTTCCCCGCCGCCTATAACGAGTTTCTAGCCGTCGGCGCTACGCTTCCTGAGGAGAATCCCGGAGATCTAGTTTTGTCGGTATACTCCAATTACGGCGTTGCCTTAGACGTGGTTGCGCCGGGGGGCGACTCCGAGGACAGAGACGAGGACCTGTATCCGGAGGCAATACTCGCAGAGAGCTTCGACGGAGGGTCACCCTCAGGATGTTGGGACCTTTGGTGGGCATCTGGCACATCCGGAGCGGCCGCTCAGGTATCCGGCATCGCGGGCGTATTGATGTCGCTTGGGCTTGATCGGGATGAGACATTGGCTGTCATCAAAGGGACCTCCTCCAAGATCGTCTGGGACCCCGAGGATGTATCAGGGATTATCGACCCCTCCAGCATCAACGGATTCGATTGCGAGACGGGGTTCGGGCTTGTAGATGTTAACAAGGCTCTCGAGTTCGCCCTAGATAGCATCATTCCTCAGTTCCCAGAGTACGAGACGTCGGTCGAGATCACAGTCAAGGATGGTGGAGGTGGCACTCACTATGCTGAGGCGCAAGTTACGGTCAGCACGATTACATCCGGGGCTTCGGAACCCGCATCGGGCGCTACGGTTTATGGCTACTGGGAAGGCTCGGCGGTCGGTAACGACTCCAAGATAACCTCGTCCAATGGCCGATGCGCTTTCACATCAGCCACAACGAGCACTTTGAATCCTGAATTCGGTTTCGTGATTACAAATATCGTTAAAGGTGGAGAATTGTTCTTTAAGAACGAGGAGATACCAGGGACCCTGCAAATGCACGGCGATAAGATGATAGTCATGCCGCTTAGGGCAACCGGGACAACCGCAACAGTTGCTTTCGTGCCCTGGTTTGTCAACCCATCTACACCAATCTATTGAGGCCAATCCATAGATGATTAAGACCGTTCTATTCATAGCTCATGATTGTGACTTTCGCGAAAGGATATCAGAGACCCTGGAGACGCTGGGCTGTGTAGTGGCAGACGTCGAGAGCACAGACCAGGCAGCAGTCTTGTTGAGAACCTGTAAGTGCCATCTTGTGCTTTGGGACGTTCATGATGCGGGTCATCAAGAGGATCCCTCAATAGTACAATTGCTTAACTATATCGGTCCCGAGATTCCCGTTGTCTTCATCGGGAGTGAGGACTCTCGCGTTGTGCAGTTAGCCCGGGCCTCAGCAGTACACAAGCAAGTCGGGCTTCTGACGAAGCCAGTTTCGATAAACGCCCTGTCTGAGACGGTATATGCTACGCTACTTCCGGAGGCGAGGCGATTGGAAGGGTGAATGTTATGTCGGTTCCCTTGCCTTTTTGGGGCGTGGCCCAGATGCGACCGCCGTGTTGTTCGACGATTTTGCGGCAGATGTAAAGTCCCAGCCCGGAGCCGCTGACACGTCTCTCGCTTTCCACCTTCCGAGCCCTTGCGAATTTCTGAAAGACACGTTCGCATTCGGCTTCGTCCATCCCTTCACCATCGTTGATTACGCTAATCGCTACGAATGAGCCCTTCCAGTTTCTGTCATCGCTTAAGTATAAATACGATGAGCCGGATGTTGACTGATCACGCACGCTGGATCTCAATCTAGACTTTATGCGGATCGCGCCACCTGAGCTCGTGTACTTACAGGCGTTTGTGACCAGGTTAGCCACCACCTGCTCCAATGCTTCCGTTTGTCCTTTTACGGCGGGCAAACCGTCCCAGAGCTCGAGGTCAAGAGACAAACGTCGCTCATGCACAATGAGTTCCAAGGCCTTAACCGTATGGCGAATCAGTGCATTCATATCGATTCTCTCTGAACCGAGGTCACGGAAACGACTCTTGCACCTTATGAGGTCGATAGTCTCGTCGGCAAGTCGTGAGAGCCTTCTGACCTGCTCGTTAGCGGACCCAACGTGGTAGGACAACGGCTGTTTGGAAGGCATGGTCATCATTTTCAGAGAGCAGAGAACTGCGCTCAGAAGCGACCTCATCTCATGTGCCAGACACGTAATAAGTTCCTCGACAAGTTGATTCTCACTGCGAATTCTCAGATTGTCCAGAAACAGACCAACGTGGTGCGAGACGAGCTGCATAAGGGAGAAATCCCTATGCTCACGGAAGAGGTGGGATTTCTTGCCATCCGCGTATAAGACGGCCTGCACGTTATCTCCTGCAAAAACCGGAACGCAAATAACCGACCCAAGCTGAAGACTACGAATGCTCGAACTGTCCAGGAAACGGGGGTCTGTCATCGCCGACTCGATCAGAAGCGGTTCACGGGACTTCGCTACATACTCTAGAATTCTGGATGAGACATTAAGGTCCTGCTCCAGAGCGCCTGCGAAGTTGGCGGACGCCTCGAACTGGATCATACCGCGCCGATTGAGGCCAATGACCAGACCTCGGTCGGCGCCGGTCGTCAGGACCATAGTTTGCGCGACCGATCGAAGCGCCGTCTCTACGTCATCGGAGGCTCGCAGCTTCTTAAAGGCCTTAAGTACATGAGCGATCTCATCTGAGCAGGTTATCCTTTGAGAGAGCTCTTGTCGCAGGCTTCTCACTCTGTCCAGATGTCTAGTCGCTCCGGCCTCGTCGAATACACTTTCAAGCCCTGACAACAGCTGCTCTGTCTGAGCTACCCTTCCTTCCTTCAGGCACAGCTCCGCCCATTGAAGTTTGGTGAGTGCCTCCTCGAAGGATGCCCCGCTTGATTCAAATGAGGACGCGACATTCCTGAATGTCTCTTCTGCCTTCTGGTATTGGTTCCGAAGGATGTAGCAATGCGCTTTCAGTCGTTCGAGATAACATAGCTCGAGCTGGTCACCAACATGTTGAGCGCATTCCTCGCACTTTCGAGCGTAATAGTCGAAACGCCGCGAAGATCCCTGTTTGAGGGCCACACAGGCCATTCTTCGGTATGCTTCTGGAACGAGGTCGGCGTAGCCGCCTTTACGCACGCGCTGAAGCACTTTTCGCAAGAGTGATTCGGAGCGTTTGTATTCTCCCTTGTTCAGCATTAGCTCTCCTATGTTCCCCTCGATCAGGAGCACATGGCGGTCATAGTGCTTCTTGCGGGCAATTCGTCGGGCCTTCTCCAGTAGCTCCCGAGCTTGCTCATTTCTGCCCTGGTCCCTGAGCAAAGCGCCAAGATTGCCGAGAGCGATGACATAGGTTTCTATTAGCCCCCCCTCAATGGCCAGAGCAAGAAACTCCCTGAAGTGTTTCTCTGCTAGACGGAGCTTCCCGAGCTGGTATTCGGCTACTGCAAGGTTACCTATCGCTTTGCTCTTAAGAGCCGGATTCCGATTGCGTTCCGCAAGGTCTAAAGCCCTTTGATAATAGGAGACCGCATCGGTCCATTGCCCCATGAGCCACGAGGCTGAAGCAGCGCCCGTGAGACTTTGAAACTCTGCATCTGCGGACAACGAGTCTCCGTGAGCTTCAGAAAGCCCTCGTCTGAAGTACTTCAGACCCTCCTGCGGCTTGGCTCGATAAAAACAGATCCATCCGAGTATATTAAGTGCCTGTATGGCTTGTTCGGGAAACGACTCCGCATCTACGTGCTTGAGCAGCTCCTTAGTCGTCTTCTCGCTCTCGTCATAACGACGGGCCAGCATTTGTGTCCAACCCAACAGGCTCTGCAACTCCATCCATCGCCTCTTGTGCTCGGGATTTTGGCAGAAGGGACCAAGCAACGACAGGGCTTGCCGATAATGGTCGATCGCTCCATCATATTCGCTCAAGTCCTCACAGCACAGTCCCGCCTGCCTCTCCAATTGAACAGCTGTCGATATCTTGGTGTCGGAGCCGCGAAGACCCGCCCTTCGTAGCAGAGAGAGCCCCTTCTCGCAATGATCCAGAGCAGCACTCGCGTCGCCCCGGGACCTCGTCATCCTGGCAATCGACACGTGAAGCTCGGTCTCTCGCAAGACATCCGGGCTCAACAGAGACCTGGAAATCCTCAACGCGCGCGTCAATAGCTGTATACCAAGCCAATACGCCCCGTCGGATTCCTGCCGCTCACTTTCTGTGATCGCTACCTCCAATGCTTCTCTTGGGCGCCCCGCCCGGCTAAGGTGTTCAACCAGCCGGACCGGATCAAATGGTTGGCCCTTTGACCAACATGAAAGTAGCACCTCAGTGGCTTTGCCGCTCAGTTGGGCAACAAGATCGCGATCGGCTTTCTCAATGAGACGAACTGGAAGTGTAGGGTCTAAGAAACGGAGAAAGGCCTGGTTGCGGACCGTTTCCCAGACCAGAATGCCCATGCTCTCAAGCCGAAGGACCTGCTCTGCAAACTCGTCTTGGGCGAGGCCAGTAGTCCGCAGTGCTATTGAGGCGGGCCCTCTGGGGCCACTGATAGCGGCGGTGAGTAGAACGGTCCGGAGCCCTGTTGTTACGCTGTTAAGTCTGACTGCTGAACGCCGCCCCCGCTTCTTTGTTTGGCCAGCGCCGTCGGAGGTCACCGACCACTGTCCCAGACGATGGTTCAGACGACCTTCTTGGGCGAGTGTGTTCAACAGCTCTACGCACGCTCCGACGTTCCCGCCGGTTCGGGCAATCAAGAACCCAGCTACATCTGCCATGTTGTCAGTGGAACCGAGCATTGACTCACACAATCTAAGCACATCCTTTAGCTCGAGGCTATCGAGCTTGAGCCGGACGAAGCCTTCTTCGTCGCCCAAAGCGTCAAGGTAAAGATCGATATCAGACCCCTTGTGATATGCTCTGACGGGCATAGATGAGACAATCAAATACCCGCCCCTAGCTGCTCTATGAGCAAGGACAGTCAACAGTTTGGCGTCGTTCGTCTCGAGCTTGTGTATATCGTCTATCAGAAGCACCAGCGGGCGCTCCCTGGACAGCGTCCGTATCTGACGAACGAGCATTTCGTAGTGATTCCGACTCTCTTCATTGGGCTCTTTCAGGTTCACGGCGCTTCTAAGGGTAGAAAAGAGCGATGGCCCCCGTGTAGAGCCTGGATGGTCGGTCGTCGCCACGACCCTTGCACCTGAAAGCTGCGCGTAATACCTTGCCTCCTCAAGAAGACGGGTCTTGCCGGTCCCCCTCGCCCCCTGTATCAGTATGCAGCCTCCCTTGTTCTTCTCAAGATCATCTACGCTCCGCGTGATCGCTTCTAACTCCTTTGTTCTTCCAATCAAATCAGGGCGAAGAAGATGGCGTTGAACAGGTGGAGGTGAGGGCAGGTCTGTGTCACGGCTGCTTTTCGCAGCCATTGTGTTAAGAACGGCAAGGCAGGACGGGAACCGGTCCCTCGGGTCGGGGGCAGTCATCATAGCAATACTATCCCTATAGCGCTTAGGGACCCTAGCTAGTGATTCCCTTGTCATTTCGTTCGAGCCCTTTGCTGATAGAATAGATGAGAGGCTCAGGCCCTCAAACGGGAGCTTGCCCGTTAACACCTCCAGCAGTGTCATCCCCAGCGAATAGATGTCAGCTCTCGCGTCAACCTCCAGCCCTGCTAGCATCTCTGGAGCCGCATACAGGGGCGTACCGCGTGGAGAGGCCTTAGATCCGGCTGAGAGATCGATACTCAGGCCAAAATCCATCAGAACAGGCTCATACTTCCTCTGTTTCGAGACGAGCATAACATTGTCAGGTTTCACGTCGCAGTGCAGACATCCCTTCGTGTGAACCGCCCACAGTGCGCGGCACAGACCCTCAAAGACATTCTCAAAACGTCTTCCTCGAAGCTCGCCAACATACTCCGAGAGCGCCTCGCCAGGCACGATCTCCATTGTGTAATAGCGAATCCCTTCGGGGCTTTGCCCGAAGTCCAGAACGCGGACCACATTTGGATGGTCGATGTTGGCCATTGCCCTGAATTCGCTGCGGGAAAAACGGTCGGCTAGAACATCGTCTCCGGCTCGATCCATTAGCAGCTTCACAGCCACTTCACTTGAACGGGTCCTATCGAAGGCGCGCACAACCTCACTCCATGAGCCCTTGCCCAAAAGGCTAAGAAACTCATATCTCCCATCGAACAACTTCTGAGCAAAATCTTCCCACATACTCATGAGTTAAGCCCTGAATCACCGTCTCCCCGCGTCTTTCGCCTACGGAATTCTTCCGCTCGTATTCCGTGCTTTTTCATCAGAATCGAGAAGTTCTTCCGGTGCAATCCCGCGAGTTTCGCCGCCAACATGATGACCCCGTTGGCCCTGTCGAGCATTTCCTTAAGGAATTGCTTTTCAGCCCTGTCCATCGCTTCCTTTTTCACCTCAGCAAACTTTGCACTCGACCCCGGCCTCCTCCGAACTGAAAGCTCAACAGCAGAGGGTCTCACAACCTCCTCATGCGTGAGCAGGATCGCCTGACGAACTTTGTTCTCAAGCTCCCGCACGTTTCCCGGCCAGTCATAGCCAAGTAGCTTCTTAATGGCTTCAGGTGAGAAGGTTTTGCTTTCGCCCGAGAGCTCAGGGCTATGAAGTTCGGCGAAATGCCTCACAAGTAGTGGAATGTCTTCCTTGCGCTCGCGCAGAGGCGGCAGAGTAACGGGGAATACGTTAAGCCTGTAGAAAAGGTCCTTTCTGAAGAGGTTCTTCTCCATGGCTTGCTCCATGTCAAGATTGCTCGCCGCGACCACTCGAACGCTCAAGATGTGCATCTTAGTGCTGCCCAATGGTCTCACTTCCCCTGACTCCAGGAATCTCAGCAGCTTCACCTGTGATGCCGCATCAACCTCACCAATCTCATCAAGAAACAGCGTGCCGCGTTCTGCCGACTCTATCAGGCCCTCCTGATCTCTATCCGCGCCCGTGTAGGCGCCTTTCTTGTGACCGAACAGTTGCCCCTCAAGAAGTGTCTGTGGGATTGCTGCGCAGGCCACTGTAACGAAGGGGTGCTTGGCTCGGGGACCGCTGTTGTGTATGGCCTTTGCCACCAGTTCCTTCCCCGTTCCGGTCTCTCCCCTGATCAGAACGGTAACGTCTGAATCTGCAGCCATCGCGATCTTGTCCATGACCAGCCGCATTGCAGCAGAGGCGCCGACTATGGTTTGCTCTGTCACGGACCGCTTGAGCTGTGCACGGAGCGACACGACCTCCGCTTGCATCATTGACTGATGACGCGCCTTCTCAATGCGGAAAACCAACTCGTCAGGATCAATAGGCTTACGCAGATAGTCAGTGCATCCCATCTTCATCGCCAATGCCGCCTCGTCAGGGGAACCGTAGCCGGTTATGATGATTACAGGGACAACTGGGTCAACCTCTCGTATCGACTCGTAGATTGAGAGGCCCTCTGTTCCTGGCATCGCCAGGTCAGTTATAACCAACGTGTAGTTTTGGGCCGCCAACAGTTCCAGTGCTTCTTTGGGTGATTGGGCTGGGTCAACCACATAGCCCATGGCCCGAAGGGTTTCTGTCAGCTTCGGAAGAAGATAAATATCATCGTCTATAAGAAGAAATGGCCCCAAGGGTCTTTCTAGCATCACACAGTAACCTCATGAAACGTCATTTGTGAGCAATAGATTCTTTGTGCGAGATTGTAGTCTCCCCCGCCCTTTTAATCACTTCCAGACTGCATCTCCCTGCAACCTGGCACTCCGGAAGAGGCACCCAAGAACACCCGCAGTTTCTATAGCCTGGTTGGCTAAGACAAACAGCCACAGGCTCTTGGCTGACGCACCATTCACGCACGAGGGCCCCATTGAATCGATCTGGTGCGAATAGCCTCCGGGCGGCGTCAACGGCAGACATAACCTCAAATCGAAGCTCGTAGTTGCCCCAAGCATTCTGCATTCTCAAAGGAGTCCCGAGAATTCTCTCGGAGAGCATCGACGCTGAATTTTGGGTTTTGCACTGAGACTGTCCGGTGGAACGCATTATGATTAGGGCACTGTAGCAAAGCTCTTTGATGCCAACAACCCTAACTAGGGCGTGTGCGTGCTCTTTGTTCCCCTGTCCCCTCAGCAGCAACATCTTGCGGCAATGACTGTGGAAGGCCGATTGACGGCATCTCTGACCTCTTGGTCGCTTAAGTGATTGTAGCGCATAGTCATGCCTAGTGAAGTGTGACCAAGCAGTTTCTTGATTGAAGCTACGTCAATCCACAGCGCACCCGGCTTGCTCGCAAAGCAATGTCATAAGTTAAGGAATCGAAACTCAGCGACCGCAGCTCTCCTGAGAGAGGTCTTGAAGCCAACGAGGACCACGACCTCCTCGCCTGTTTCTTCGTGCTCGATCCTCTTGTGACACGGGACGAGTATGCGAAAGCAAGTGGCTCGCTTTTTGATGTGCATCCCGGCTGCCTTTCACTGCCTGAAGTCTCGGGCATCATTCGTGTCGTGGATGAGACAGAGCAGTTCGTTGGTGAGGCTCCGCTTCGGGCAAGGGACGTAGTAAGGGGGGGAACGCGGCGATGGCGATTTTCTCACCGATGTCACCTGACTTGAAGAGATCGACTATCTCATCGAGGGCTTTCTTAACATTGTGGTTCATAGGATGTCCTTTCATTGAGGTTTGTGGGGCGCCCTTTCGAGCGCCCCTGATTGGTCATGCTGCTGGCTTGAAGCCGCCTTCCTGAGGTGTGATGTATGGTGCACACCAAGCGAGTGGGTAGTCAGTGATGTAGTGCCTGCTGCGCGGCGTGAAGCGTCTGAATTCGTGATTGAGAGGCCCGGTCCCGAAAATGAGATTCCGACCGACCAGTCGGACCTTGGCGTGGAGGTTTTGGTGGTCACAGAAGAGGTTCAGGATCACAGCTGGTCCCATCGGGCAGTGGACATGGCGATATCGCCACTGTTTGACGAGGGCTTCTGTGCTGGTCTGCAGTTGGGTCGTCTCATAGCAGTCTGATCCTCCCTTGTTTGACGGTTGACAGGTGATGGTGGTAGCAAAGGTCGAAGTCCTTACACCGCAAGCATTTTCTGGCAGTCAACTTCGGTGCGCCAAAACACTTGCGCACTGTTGCTCGCTTCTGAAAGACTTCTATTGGCTTAGGTTCTGGCACTTCTGGTGCAGGGGGCGATGGCATGAGAACCAACGGCCTGGTCATAGCCTCACCCCCTTTCTGTGGTACATGCGTTGTTTAGCATGATCTCATGGTAGCTCTTCTCCTTACCGCAGTTACAGCAGATGAGAACATCAAACCTAGGACGTAGACACCGTTCGCAACGTGCTGTCATCACCAACACTTCCTTTCTTCACCTTGTCTGTACCAGTCTTCGGCTCGCCTGAGCTCCGACCGTAGCCATGTAATCTTCTTGTGCAGTCGGTCAACTCGGCTCCAATAAGTCTCGTTGGCCTCGTCAAGCTCTGACTTGTGACAGCTCCCACAATAGACCTCGTCGTCTTCGCCGATGACGTGACCGCAACTCCCACAATAGACGCTCATCTCGCACTCCTTTCTAAGTGCTCAAAGATCGCAGCGGGGGCATGGGGGGTGAGGGCGATTGCCACCCCCCATCTGATCAATGCTGACCTAACCCCCGCTCGTTACCGATACGGATACGCCTACTGGCTGGATAGTTGCATTTGAGACGGGCGTGTCATTTTGGGCGTTGGACAATGTTGCAAGTTGTACATTGTTCCAACGCTCAAAATTGGGAGTTCGAGCAGAAATGCTGTTACCGCTATGAGCGACTGTTGCAGCCCCACGATGGCAGCAGTGCCTTTTCATGCCGTTTTAGGCTGAAAAGCAAAGGGCTTAGCCCTACTATGTCTATAGCGGGGGCAGCAACAATGTAGCGAACGAGGGACAGCGTTATCCACTCACGACCCCAGAGGCACAGGCGGCACTTACTAGCTCCGCCGCCTTGACCGCCCCGATTTGCGTGCGATACTGGAACCCAGTAGTAGTAGAAAACCCTTCTTATCAGCCTAACACCACTGATTTCGGTGGTGTTAGGTGCCGGGCGTATGCTGACCCTCGCCGTCTTCTATTATCTCTTGCCACAAGCTCAAGGCGAAGGTCGGCATGCCCGTTTCTTGACTTGTGTTCGTGATTGCCTGTAACGGTGTCTCGTTCATGAAGAGCACGGGCACAAGGCGAGAAACCCCATACCTGCCTAAGTCCTCGGCCGCCATAGCCTTTGCGACGCTGGCTCCACTACGTGGTAGGACTTGCTACATGTTTCTGCTCTTCGCCACCGGCCGTTGGCCGCAGGGCAAGTCGAATTGCCCGAATATGTGTGGCTACCTGCCGCCTCGTTGACCTTGCTATAGGGAGGCGATAGTTGGGGCACTTGTGCCCCGAATACATCAACGCAGCGTTATGTAAACTATCGCCGAACGTTATCGATGTTTGGCAGCTGCCAAATCTTTACGTGTTGGTTCTCGATAACAGCGTTATCGGAACCCA
>DATLAJ010000144.1 GCA_035527515.1 bacterium | reverse complement strand
AGGTATCCCCCAAAACAACCCTATCAACCACTTGAGTCATGCCCTGAGATGGCGGAATCTGAAGGTCAATTGTTCTGTTCTCGAACATAATAGTTTCCGCGAATTAGTCGCCCTCGTTCACATCTATGCGGAGGGTCTCGAGCTTGCGGTCGAGGGGGCCGATGAGCTTCTGCGTGTTGCGGCCGGTCATGCAGCCATAGAACGTGTAGCTGCCGGGCGGGATGCTTGAACCAGGCGCGGAGATGATCACGGCGGTCTGGTTGTGCCCTGGACGGAGGTTGACCTGGACGGGACAGCGCTCCGGCTGCCAGTTTGGCCAGAATAAGAGCTGCCCGTTCAGCTCGAGCGCCACATACACGTCAACGCCAACGACCGGCCCGTTGTTTATCACCTGCGCCTCAACCGCAATCCCCTCCGGCGTCTCCAGCCGATGCAGCATCAGCCGCATCGGCGGCCATCCCCCATCCGTTATCCTGCTCAGACCGATGATGCCCTCATCGTTCGCGTTGAAGAACCAGACTCGCCCGTCATAGTCAATTTTCGGATAGCGGCAGCGGTTGGTTAATAGACCCTCCTCTGTTGTGAAAAAGCGCTGCTCCTCCCCCTGAGCACCCCGAATCCGAAGAGCGCCTGCGGTCGCTGTCCCCACCCACACAGTCCAATCCGCCGTCAAGACCAGCGGCCACTGAAAGGAGACTCCATCGCCAGGCTCGCAGTATCTCGAGAAATCACCGTGATCAAACGTCGAAATTCCGGTATAGCCCGCAAACCACATAAGACCCTCGCTATCCTCGGCGTCCATACGAATCCTGAAATCTCCGTATTCACCTTTCACAACACTTGCGTCCAAGTCGATCTCGGACTCCTGCCCACCCCAGTGATTGGGAATGTAAGCACAGAACTCATCCGCCGAAACCAAAAAAGGGAATTGCAGGTCCTGTGCCTCGAACAGCTTGAGCGGGCTTTCGCCGGACCTGACCTCCCAGACGCATGAGCTGTGGTAATCCCAAGACGAGGAGCCTCCGCAGAGGAACATCCGGCAGTTCATGTCGATCATGGGACGCCAGACACCGGTCGACGCGCCAGGCCCGGAATATGTCGGGGGTATCTCGAGACCGCTTTCGTGCAATCCCTGCTCCGGTGAGTAAACGTACTTGAAATTACCGATCCAGAGCGGCCCGTCTGGGGAGAAAGTCAAAGGGGGGCCCCCGTTGACCATGATGCCACTATCGAAAACGCACTGAATCTGATCACCCGAGATGCGCATCAGACGCTCCGGCATGGGCAGGATCAACCAAATGTCACCCTCCGGGCCAACCTCCCTACCGTCATCCATGAAATCGGAACACCACACAGGGACCGGCTCCATCGGCAGGATGAATGTCTCAACGACGTTCGATAGAGCAAATGGCGCGATACCGATAACGGCCCACGAAATGGCGCAGCAGCAAAGGAACGCTCTCATGATAGGTCTCCCACCATAGCGTTAAGCGCCAACGCTCAGGCGCTCGATTAACAAGTCCTGCAATTGCGTGATAAACAGATATGGGACAACTCCAGGGTCGTCCGGCAGGATGATGCCCGGATCGAATCCCTCGCGTGCGATCTTATAGACGTGCCTCTGATATGGCTCAAAGGTGTCCTCAAAAACAACCCTATCAACCACGGCCGTCATCCCCTGAAACGGGGATATCTGGATGTCAATTGTTCTGTTCTCGAACATGACACCTCTCGCGAATCAGTTGCCCTCGTTCACATCTATGCGGAGCACCTCGAACTTGCGGTCGAGGGGGCCGATGAGCTTCTGCGTGCCTCGGCCGGTCATACAGCCCCAGAACGTGTAGCTCCCGGGCGGAATTTGCGACCTCGGCATCTCGATGATCGTCGCCGATTCGCTGAAGCCGGGGCAGAGGTTGACCTGGACAGGCGAAGGCTCCGGCTGCCAGTTCGGCCAGAACAGAAGCTGCCCGTTCAGCTCAAGCGCCACATACACGTCAACGCCAACGACCGGCCCGTTGTTTATCACCTGCGCCTCCACCGCAATGCTCTCCGGCGTCTCCAGCCGATGCAGCATCAAACGCATCGGCGGCCATCCCCCGTCCGCTATCCTGCTGATGCCCTCATTGTGAAGTACCCAGACGTTGCCGTCATAGTCGATGTCGATCGACGGTGGATAAAAGACGTGGCCGCTCAACAGGCCATCTTCAGCCGTGAGCAGGAGGGCGTCATCACGCTTGAATCTCGTGATACCTATGGTATCCGCGTTCCTTCCAGTTATTGCCCATGTGGTCATGTCCCCCGTGAGAGCGACATAATCATACCATTGGTACCATTCATGGTCGGGGCTGTCGAATGTTGCAGCGAACGTCTCGGAGTTCTCACCATCAAATATCACGATATTCTCGCCAGATAGCCACAGCCGACCCATGGAGTCCTTAGCGCAGACGCGGTAGGCGATGGGGTCTATCCTATATCTCTCTTCGACTTCTCCCGTCTCAAGGTTAATCTTGGACAGATAGGGCGCATAGGTCATCCAGCACTCGTTCAAGGACACGATCAGGGGGCGCCCTATGACCGACGTCTGAAACCTTAGAATGGCCTCTTCACCCATGGACATCTCGAACAGGTATCCCTCCCGCCAAAACATGTACTGCGAGTTTATCGTACAGTACATCCGGAGGTCTGCGTCGAAAATGCCGGGATCCTGGATATAGCCTCCGCGTTGTGGCTGTCTGACCCCGCTGGGCACAATCCCTTCCTCGGGTAAGTAAACGTAACGGCAATTGGACAGATACAGTCGGCCATCCGGCGACACGGAGAGATCGAGGGCATCACCCGGTGTAATACCTGAGTCGAGAACGCACTCGATCCGAGAATCACGAATCCTCATCAATCTTGCGGGATTATTCACCGTGAACCAGATGTCCCCTTCGGGCCCCACAACCGGCTGACTGCGGCGGTCAGGGACTGGGTCAAGGTCCGAGAAACGAAAGGTGGTGATGGTCAGTGCGGCCAAATTCGGGACGAGGCATAGAGCGAGCCAAGCACAAGCCATAAAGGAAGCGATTCTCATCCTCCAAGACCTACTTAGTGCATAGAATGCTCTCATCATGGGCCCTCCATCATAAACTTAAGCACCAACGCTCAGGCGCTCAATTAAGATTGCCTTGCCCAAAGCAAATGAGCCTTACAGAAACAATACTAAGCTCCCTGAACACGTTTATCAAGCTGAATCCTGAGCGGGGCTAGAGACTCTTACGGCGAGGCGTGTCGTTCGCTTTTCGAGGCGGACCTAATCCGCAGACTGGAAGGCTAGAGCAGGTTCTCCCGCCGAAGCTCGGTGAGCATCGCGTCGAGCTTGTCGCCGAGGCGCTCCAGGCAGTAGTCCTTGAGGATCGTCTGCCTCGCCTTCGTGCCCATCGAGGCGCAAAGAGCTCGGTCGCCTGCGAGAGTCAGCATCTTCTCGACGAACTCATCCTCTGAACGGGCCAAAAAGCCGTTCACACCGTCCTTCACCAGATACTTGACATCGCCGACGGGCATCGCGACGGTCGGAAGCTCCATAGCCATGTACTCGAACTGTTTGGTCGGGCTCTTGCTCTTGAGCCACTGGACGTTCATCTCATCGGCCTGAAGTGGGAGGAGGCCCACGTGCGCCTCGGCCAGGAAGTCGGGGACGCGGTCGGGATGGATGAACTCGCGGAACTCGATGGGAAGATGGCGGTACGCTGTTGAGATAAGGCCCCTGACGACGTGGCCATAAGTGCCCCACGCCAGGAGGCGGAGCACGACGTTTTGATTGGCCTGATAGACCTTGGAGAAGCAGTTGAGGAGAAAGACAACGTTCCCGAGGATAATATCACCCCAGATGTTGCCACACCACACGAAGGCTGTCTTGGCCTGCCCGGCGCGCGCGGCTCGCCGCTTGTCGGTCATCGAGAACCGCTCCGTATCTGGCCCCGTCGGGATGTAATAGACCCTGGGATGTCTCATCTTGAGCAGCCGCTCCAGCTCCCTGCTGGCCGCCACGCAGGCTATCGACTCGTCAACCAGCTTCCATGTGATCACCGCCTCATCCCTGCTGCCGAGAAAGATAGAATTGAGGAAGTCATGGTTGAGAAACGGGGACCTGTCCAGGTCCCAGTCATCGTAGTCGAAGATCATCTTGACGCCACGACGCTTGTGCAAGAGGTGCGGCGTAAGAGCGTGCCAATGCGCCTTCTGTAAGTATATGACCGCACCGTCATCGTTCTTGTGGTCTTTGTATGCACGGCGGGATATCATCAGTTTGTGGCGGTCGCCCACGTGCAGCATCTGCTCGTGCCCGAACTGCCGTCCGTATCTGTCCTTGTAGAGAACGTAGTCGCACGTGTAGCCGCGCTTTTGCAGCTGGTCAGCGAAGTTGACGCAGCGGATTCTGGTAGATGGTCTGTCGTAGCCCATCAGGCCCCAGAAAAGGAGTTTGGGTTTTTCTTGGTCGTTTTTCATTTGTCCTTTTTACCTGAAAAATGCGGAAATGTCGCGGCTGAGATCATGAGATTGCCCGCTAGTCTGAGCTCTGTTATGCGCACGTCGAGGTTCTTGGGATTCCATCCCTTTGGAGTCTGAGAGAAACGAGAGAGCATGTGCAGTTTGTTGCCGGAAGACAGCGGCGAGTCTTTTGAAACGGGATAGAAATCCTCTTGATGGATGATCGCTCCGTCGTCCGAAAAGAGTGTGGCCGAAAGCGTGACGGTGCCAACGTCCCGCAATCCAGTGTTTCTTATCTCGCACTCCAGAAGGATTGAATGCCCGTGGAACCTGTCCTCATAATACTTTGCCCTAACGTCCGACAGCTCCATCGAGCCAAGATAGTCGCGGTTCTGCTGCTTCTGCTTTTCAAGCTCTATCGTGGATATTCGCTCGGAGCCGGATGCGAAGCTCGGAAAATATGTGGCGCCGGCCTCCTGTGTGGCGAGAAAGGCGAACGAAAAGAAGCTAGCAAGCGCCATTGCCGCCCAGACCAACAGCCCGACCCTCTTCTTCCTCAGCATTCTCGCGGCAGCTACATACACAATTGCCGGAACGCAGATCGCAATTGCCGAGGCTGGCTGAAGGCCGGTTTTGTCGCCAAGAAGGAAGGAATACACCCGCCAGACCAAGAGCACCAGCGCGTCCGCGGCAAACGCGAGCTCCACTAGAGACGCGGCCCTCTCAGCCTTGATCTTGAGGAACAAGGCTTGGAGCAGCAGAAGACCGCCCAGCGAAAACAACAATAAGTTGCCAATCCAAGACCAGGTCACCGTTCAGCTGTTCCTCTCAATGCGCTGCAACCTATCTATGCAGACAATAAGCCTCTTGCCCACCGCGCGACGCCGGCGGTCGCCGTCCCGGCGTTAGTTGACAATACAGGGCATTATATCTATTTTCAATTCCCGGGGCAAAGATGGCCTCGCCGAGCGGTTGGGTCTTTTGTCTCTGGCGCCGGCGTCACTGGCGGATGACGGCGGTGGAGCGCTTGCTTTGAGGTCATTGAGAGAGAGGATATACTTGTGCCCGATGATGCGAGAAGATGTGTAAACGCCAGAACGTGTGTAGCGGATTGACATGGGAAGGTTGTGATCCAAAATGAAAGCACTCATTCTTGCTGGAGGGCGAGGCGCCAATCTCTCGCCTCTTTCAGATACCAGGCCGAAACCTATGATGATCCTCTGCGGTAAACCGCTGCTCGAGCACTCGCTGATGATGCTGAGGGACGCGGGCATCACCGATGCGGTGATCGTGGTTGGCCACCACGCGGAGCAGATCCGAAACTACTTCGGGCGGGGCTCCGCCTGGGGGATGAACATTGAGTATGTTCATCAAGATGCAGAGGGCGGCATTGGCGAGGCGGTGCTTCGTGCACGAGATAGATTCAAGGGATTGGACTATTTCATCGTCTCGTATGGCGACACGGTGTTCTCCGAGAACATCTTCCTGAACTGCTTGGCATCGTTCAGCGAGTTCAAGAAATCGACTGCCGTGGTAGCTCTTGTGCCTCGGACGGAGCTTTACGGGAACGTTTACCTTGATGAGACGTCGCGGATATCGAGAGTGGTTGAGAAGCCGAAGGGCCACGCAATGGGTAACTACGTCCTTGCGGGGACGTTCGTTCTCGCGTCCGAGTTCTTCGACCTTGTGGAGAGAAACGAGGGGAACGTGGCGGCCGCCTTCAACGACCTGAGCAGCGAATACGGTTTCTATGCAACGATCTGGAAAGAGGATTGGATAGACATGAACCGTCCTTGGGATGTGTTGCAGGCCAACCGCATTCTGATGGACAAGTGGCCCAACGCCAGCATCTCCAAGCTCGCCAAAGTCGCCTCGAACATAACCTTCACTGGGTCAGTATTCATTGATGATTACGCCGAGATAAGTGAGGGGGCGGTGCTGCGAGGTCCATGCTACGTGGGCAAACACTGCTACATCGGGAACAACTCCCTGATACGCGAGTTTACGTCGCTTGGCGAGTGGACGATTGTGGGATACGGGGTTGAGCTGAAGAACTGCGTGCTGTTCGGCAAGACCAGAATAGGTCGGCTCTCATTCGTCGGCGATAGCGTTATCGGCCAGAACGCCATCATCGGGTCAGGCACGATGACCGTGAACGAGAGCCTCGAAGATGTGCCAATCAGCGTCAAGATCGCTGGACAAGTCGTGGATTCTGGCCTCACGAAGATGGGCTCATTTGTCGGAGACAACGTCGTGATAGGGGCCAGCAACACCCTTCTGCCCGGGACGCTCGTTTCGCCGGGCTCCAGGATACCTCATCGTGGAACGCTTCCTTAGCTGATGAAAGAAGTCTCCTTCGAGGTTGGGCCGATATGTGCGGAATAAGTGGAATCGTTGGCAGTTCAGACATTACGAAACGTCTGTATAACTGCATGTTGAACCTCGAGTATAGGGGCTACGACAGCTGCGGAATGGCAGTCCTTTCTGACGGGAAGATCGACGTTAGGAAGAACACCGGCAGAGTCGCTGAGGTCTTCGAGAAGGAGAGGTTTCAAGAGGTGCGAGGCGCCACCGGAATCGCCCATTCCCGCTGGGCTACTCATGGGAAGCCAAACAAGGTCAACTCTCACCCTCACATCAGCCCCAACGGGAGAATAGCCGTGGTTCACAACGGCATAGTCGGCAACTACTTGCAGCTGAAGGAGGAGCTCATCTCGAAGGGCCACGTGTTCCAATCCGATACCGATTCCGAGGTCATACCCCAGCTGCTCCAGTTCTACTACGAGGAACAGGGCAACTTCGAGCGCGCCGTGAGTGCTACAATGGACCGATTGGAGGGGACGTTCGCGTTTGTGGCGATCGAGGCCGGGCATCCGGGCCTGCTGTTCTGCGGCCGGAACAGGAACCCGTTGATCATTGGGACCGGCAGGGACGCCAATTATGTTGCTTCGGACATTGTGGCGTTCATTGAATACACGAAGAACGTTGTCTATTTGAATGACAACGAGTACGCCATCATCTCGAAGGACAGGTTCGAGGTGAGAAACGCCTCGACCGGCGAGTTCGTGCACAAGAAGATCAACACGGTCGCCTGGGACGCCGAGCAGGCCAGAAAGGGCGGCTATCCTCACTTCCTGCTGAAGGAGATATACGAACAGCCCGTTGCACTCAAGGAGGCGCTCGCAACAGACGAGAAGAGTATAGAAACGGTAGCCAAGATGATGAACGAGGCCAGCCGAACCTATCTCATAGGCTGCGGCACGACGTTCTACGCGGCCTTGCTTGCCCAGTATTACTTCAAGGAGTTCGCCGGCGTTTTCGCCCCAGCTGTCAATTCTGACGAGTTTAAGAACCTGTGCGATGTAGATGAGGGGGCTTTGGTCATCGCGGTCTCGCAGTCGGGCGAGACCTTTGACACGCTCGAGGCTCTTAGATACGCACGGGCAAAAGGTGCGAGGACGGCGGCGATCGTCAACGCCCTCGGCTCGAGCATGACCAGAGAGGTGGATTTCGTCATCATGCAGGGCGCGGGGCCGGAGAAGAGCGTCCTGTCCACCAAGGCCATGACCTCCCAGATCGTCATCCTCACAAGGATCGTGCTTTCGCTCGCCAGGATGCGAAACTCGCTTCCGACCGGCGAGATTGACGAGATAAGAGCGGGATTGGACGAGGTTGTTGGCGCGGTGCGGACCGTTTTAGACGAGAAACCGGGCTTCATAAGAAAAATCGCCAACCGAGTTGGCATGTATAAGAAATGGCTGTTCATTGGTAGGGGCTATCATCTGCCGGCCGCGCTTGAGGCCGCGCTGAAGCTGAAGGAGGTAACGTATATTCCGGCGGAGGGCATGTCGGGCGGCTTCATGAAGCACGGGCCGATCTCGCTGGTTGATGAGGAGATGGCCGTAGTGGTCTTGATGCCCACTCCTGACAACGTTGAGCTCTACAAATCCACTTTCAACAGCGTCTCAGAGATGAAGTCCAGGGGTGGGAGAATCATCGCTTTCCACTTCGAGCCCAAACAAGCTTCGTTCGACGAGCAGGTTATCCTGCCGAAGGTGCACAAGGCTTTGGCGCCGATCCCCCAGCTGGTGGCGGGTCAGCTGCTTGCTTATTTCATAGCAGTTCTGCTCAAGCGGGACCCTGACAATCCTCGGGGCCTTGCCAAATCGGTTACGGTGGAATAAGGAGAGAATAGAGGATGAGAGCGGTTGTAACGGGCGTGGCTGGCTTCATAGGCTCACATTTGGCCGAGCGCCTAATCAAAGA
>DATLAJ010000143.1 GCA_035527515.1 bacterium | reverse complement strand
CATCGATATCCGAGCGATTTTGGCAGCACATCTCGGAGCGCGACTACAAGTTCAAGCAGGCGTCGCGCTCACTCAGCGAGCATATAACCGTTACTAAGGCCTTCCTCGGCTCGATCGTGAAGGAACTTGGCATCGCGGGAGTGGCGCTTGCGCTGATTGGTCTTGTCGGAGGGCTGTTCAGGAGGCGCGGCCGAACGTTCTTCCTCCTTCTGATTGCATTCGGGACGCTGCTCGTCGCGCTTCTATACGGCGAGGGAACATATCTGGAGCCAGCCTATTGCCTGCCAGCCTACATGGCGGCCGCAGTCCTAGCGGGGCTTGGCGCCGCCGAAGTCGTCCTCATCTTCGCTGGCCGCCGGGACCTGAGCCAAACGGCGACTCGGCGAAAGCTTGCGCTTGTGGTCTCGATCGTGCTCATCGTCATCCCGGCCAGTCTCTTGGCCTCGAACTACCACAGGTGCGACAGCTCGAGGAACTACTACGCCTACTGGCACGGACTTAACCTTCTCAGAACGATGCCGCTTGGCTCCACGTTCTTCGGTGAGACGGACACAGCACTGTTCCCTCTTTACTACCTCAAATTCGTGGAGGGTCGGCGACCCGACGTGAATCTTTACGATAGAAAATGGCGAGTCATAGAGTATTTTGACCAAAATGACCCACAAGCATCCTACAACCGCGAGATGCGAATTATAGAAAACTCTCGCGATGCGCCAGTGTTCTATGCGGAGTATCCCTCGGTGCCAGCCATTAACATCAAGCTCTTCGGCATACTGCTCGAGGCCTTCCTCACCGAACCGCTCACGGGGACTATCGATTTTCAACGGCTCTATTCCAACTTCCTGGCTGAGCCCGAGAAGGATATCTACATCGACAAGTGGACGCGGGAGTCGCGGGCCAAGTATTTTCTTCTGTGGGGACACCAATCTCAACTTCAGGGCAATCTCGCCGCCGCAAGGTTACACTTTGAGGAGGCACAGCGCCTCGGTTTTGAGAATGCGGCCTTGATGAACAACCTCTCCATCTACTTCCAGCGAGCCGGGATGGCCGACCAGGCGGTATCAGCTGTCCAAAGGGCAGTAACGCTGCGCCCCAATAGCGCCGCGTTCCTGACCAGGCTCGGACTTCTCTACTACAAGCTCAAGAGGTTCGAGGAGGCGACAGCGGCGCTTGAGAGAGCGCTTGCTATTGACGGCCATAACCCGGACGCGACGATCTATCTGGGGAACGCGTTCATGTTCAAGGGCGACCTCGCAAGGGCAAAGATGTATTTTGAGAAGACTCTCAAGATAATGCCGCACAACATTCAAGCCCACAACAACCTCGGGTTCATCTACAAGCGGCAGGCCAAATATGATGAGGCCGCCGACCACTTCAAGGAGGCGGTCCGTATTGGCACGCACTCCTACTTGCCATACTTCAACCTGGCCTGCGTCTATGCCCTGAAGGGGGATGCCGATAACGCGTTCAAATGGCTGAGGCGCGGACGGAGGTATATGACCAAGGACATTGTTGAGTCTATACGAGAGCAGAAGGATTTTGATAGTATCCGAGACGATCCCAGGTTTGACAGAATCCTGAGCGCGGGCGATTGAGGTCAAAAAATCCCAGAGATTGACGTGAGAGATTGGGAAGCAGCATCTGCGAGATTTGTTTCTAGCAAGGCAGCGGCAGCGGGCGTCTTTTTCCTTGCTATCTTGGTGCCCGGGGCGGGACATCTCTATCTTCGGCGGAGAAAGAAAGCCCTGCTTTTGGCCAGCATCATTGTCGTCACGTTCGTTCTCGGCGTTCACCTTGAGGGGAAGCTCTTCGCGTTCGAGAAAGGCCAGAGCGGGTCAGAGACGCTGATCAACTACATCGGGTCCCTGGCGGGATTGGGGAACGGAATACTGTACCTCGTCGCCATTGGGTTCGGCCTCGCGAAGGGCCAGATTGACCAGCCAACGTTTGAGATCGGCATCACCTTCCTGTTGAGCGCCGGACTTTTCAACATCCTGGCGGCCGTCGATGCTTATCGCTGTTCGATCGGCTACGATTACGACGCTGCCGAGGCGGCCCGGCTCCAGGCACGGGGGGAGAAAAAGGCCAAGAGAAGAGCCAGGAAACAAAGCGCTCGCCAGAACAAGAGGCAACAGTTACCAAAATGACGCATTTTCTCTGTCTCATATACATCTCGTTCGCAATATCCACGGTTGTGGCTACAACCGCGACCAACGACCCAGCGAAGATTTTCAAGCGCACGGCGAAGTACTTTGGCATGATGGCCATTGGCTCCATCGCTGTCGGCTGGTTGATGTTTCTGCTGTCGCCATAATAGTCGAAGTACATTTGGAGGTCTGATATGACGGTTGAGTGCAAGAACTACATAAACGGGGAGTGGACAGACAGCGCCTCGGGCAGGACTTATGAGAACCGAAATCCCGCAAACCCTGACGAGCTGATTGCCATTCATCAGAAGTCGAACGCTGATGACGTCGATCTCGCGATGAGTGCGGCGCGTGCGGCACAGAAGAAGTGGGCGCTTGTGCCAGCGCCGAAGCGTGGGGAGCTGATGTTTCGGGTCGCTGACATCCTCAAGCGCCGGAAGGAGGAGATCGCCCGGGACATGACTCGGGAGATGGGCAAGGTCATAGCAGAGACCAGGGGCGACGTTCAGGAGGGGATCGACATGGCCTTTTACGCGGCCGGCGAGGGAAGGAGGTCCTTCGGGCAGACCGTTCCCGCCGAGATGCCGAACAAGTTCGCAATGTCGGTCAGGATGCCTGTCGGCGTTGTCTCTGCGATAACGCCCTGGAACTTCCCGGTCGCGATTCCGACCTGGAAGTCGCTTCCGGCCATCGTGTTGGGCAACGCTGTCGTCATAAAGCCCGCAACGCTCACCCCGCTCTCAGTTATCCACCTGGCCGAGGTCTTCGAGGAGGCGGGCCTTCTGGCGGGCGTTTTCAACGTCGTTACAGGCTCCGGCGCCGAGATCGGCGACGACATGGTGACCCATAAAGAGGTCAACCTGATCTCGTTCACCGGCTCAACGGAGATAGGAACCGCTCTCAGCGTATCTGCGGCCAAACACAGAAAACGCGTCTGCCTCGAGATGGGCGGCAAGAACGCGATCATGGTCATGGACGATGCGAGGCTTGACCTAGCGCTCGAGGGCGCCTTGTGGGGCGGTTTTGGCACCACGGGACAGCGATGCACTGCGACGAGCAGGATAATAGTTCACCAAAAGGTCGCTCAACAGTTCGCTGAACGATATGTGACACAGGCCGAGAAATTGCGGCTTGGCTCAGGTCTCGACCCGAACGTTGAGGTTGGCCCACTCGTGAGCGAAGGCCAGCTCAGAACAGTTCATTCCTACGTCGAGATCGGCAAGGCCGAGGGAGCCCAGCTTCTGGCCGGCGGCGAGCGATACACGGGGCCGGGCTGTGAGAAAGGCAGCTTCTACAAGCCAACGATTTTCTTCAACGTGAAGCGCAACATGAGAATCGCGAAAGAGGAGATATTTGGGCCAGTCGTCTCAATAATCGTCGTCGAAGACCTTGACGAGGCGATCGACATCTGCAACGACACGGAGTATGGCCTCTCCGGCGCGATATACACGCAGGACGTTAATAAGGCCTTCGTCGCGATGCGGGATGTGCACACGGGCTTGTTCTACGTCAACGCACCGACCATTGGCGCCGAGATACAGCTCCCGTTCGGAGGCACCAAGGGCACTGGCAATGGCCATCGGGAGGCCGGAATCGCCGCGATTGACGTTTTCTGCGAATGGAAGGCCATCTATGTAGATTTCAGCGGCAAGCTCCAGAGGGCACAAATAGACGACTTCGAGAATTAGTCCCTCGTTGGCGAACATTCAAGTTCTCGGGCGGGTTCTTGAGGCAGGGTGGGACGTGCAATGCGGTCGCCCTCAGGTGGAGAATAGGACCCGCCCGAACTTTCTCGGCTTGAACTCGCCTCGGAAATGAGATGAGAATCCTCGCCGTTGACACTTCAACCCAGGTCGGCGCC
>DATLAJ010000142.1 GCA_035527515.1 bacterium | reverse complement strand
TGCCAGTGATGGTAGCGCTTGATTGAGAGCAGTACACCCCATCGCCCAGAAATGCAGCGTTGCCGCTGAACGTGTTGTTGGCAACCGTGATGTGGGCACTCCAGGCTGTTACCGTGCCATAGGAGATGCCGATGTTGCCCTCGAACACATTGCCGATCACTTCCGTGTCGCCACCGTACATGGCGAGCACTGCGCCTCCAAAGTCCGCCACGTTTGCACTGATGATATTGTCCTTTATCAGCGCTGCTCCCCCCCATATCGCGGAGATCCCTCCGCCGTATGTAAAGGCTTCGTTATTGCGAATGATATTGTTGCTTATCTGCGGCGATGATCCATCGCAGGATATGCCTCCGCCATCAGCCATGCCGGTGTTATGCCGGCCGTTGGTGATCGTGAGGCCGCGGATGATGCTGTTCCGGCCTTCACCAGTGATGAATTTCACACACGAGTCGGCCTGCATGCCGTCGATGATCGTCTGTGCCACGATGTCCCAATCAAGGGGATCAGTACTGCGCACGGTTATGGCCTTGCCGAGGAAGTCGATGTTCTCGAAATAGATACCGGGAGAAACGATCACGGTATCGCCGTCGAATGCGGCATCTATTGCGGATTGGATGGTGGGGTAATCGGCGGGGACATTGATGTTGGCGGCGAGAGCAAAATGGACAGTGCAGGCAAATGCGGCTATTCCGATCAATGCAAGTCTCAACATTGTAATCCTCCTGATTACAAGGCCGGTGCCGCCGATAGTTCGGCGGCGCCGGCCATAGTTGCGAAAATCACTGTGCGCAGTGAATGTTCAGCCGGTTACGAACAAAAATCAGGTCCAGAACGTTGATCCTGCCATCCTGGTTTACATCGCACCTCCAGTTGGAGCCGTCCTCAACGTCGGCGTTCAGCCTGTTGCGTATGTCGATCAAGTCCAAGACGTTCACCTTGCAGTTGAAGTCAACATCGCCAGGAGTTGGCCAGCCCACGGGGCCGTAGAACCTGCCGGATGCGGTCTCATTGCTGATTATATCAAACTGGTAGTAGGCTGCCGCTACCCCGCCTATCTCCAGGCCGTGGGAAGTGGATAGCCCGATTTCACCTACCGGCTCATTAACAGTGACGTCCGACCCCATTGTATATCCGACCTGTCGATATGTCACAGAACACTCAGCAGGAAGATCGGTTGCCCAAGAGATCTCTACAGTACCGCCATCGTTAGTCGCAGAGAAATCCGAGACGACGGGGGTGGCGGTGCTGAAGAAGATCGACACTGGATCACCGTAGTGGCGGATTCCCAGAGGATCCTTCACCCAAGGATAGAGTGTTACATGGCCTTCCTCACCGGTGATCGTGTAGGTGGTGGGCTTCGTCTCTGCCCATTGCCCGGCCAAGGGTTCTCTCAGGGATTCGGTTATGGCATAGTAGTCGGCCTCAATTTCGTTATAGATCTCGAAGCTGACCACTGTTACTGTCGCAGAGTTGGTGAAGAACGGGCTGTGTGTCGATTCGTCCTCCACGGCAAAGTCACTGTCAATTTCGATACCCACAGCGCTTTTCGATGCCTGAGAAGTATTCCCGTAGGCGCCCATGTTTGCACGATTACCGTTGAAGAGAGGCTCCAATGAATATGCCGATTCGGGATCACCCGCGTCTATGCAGGGGCTTGTTTCGTCATCCGCCACCCATCCCTCGGCGGTCCATCTGCCATACTCGGACTGCAGGTGATAGTCGTCGTTCTGAGGATCAGCGAAAAGCGGGTCTTCGCTTATGTTCCCACTTCCCCAGTCAACCTTGAGTGCATCCGAAATGTCGCAGTAATCGAGGGTAAGGGTTGAGTTGGTGCTTACCTTGACATCGCCCGCGTTGTCCCAGATGATGGAGTTGATGATGTGAATCACTGATGGCCCGTTAGTACCATCCTGCGCATATACAGCTGAAGCATTGGTTCCGCCGTTATTGCAAACGATGGTGTTGTTTACAATATTGCAGACACCGCTAAAGCAGTGAACGGCAGCCTTGTCACCAGAAGGAGTGGTATTTTCGAAAATAACATTGTTCACGATCGAGACTGGATTCGTATTGAGCCGGCAAGCGATAGCGCTGCCAACAATTGTGCAAGTATTGCCCCTGATTACGTTGCCTTCAATCCAAGGCGTCGCACCCAACTCGTGGCCATAGCCGAAAACGTCTATGCCACCACCTATGTTTGCAGAATTGCCGCTGATTGTATTATGGAGGATGTTCGGTGCAAGTTGGGTATCATTTGAACCGAGGCAGAATATGCCACCGCCCCAAGTGGTTCCCTTGTTGTTCCCGGTTATCACATTGTGAGCGATCAGTGGACCGGCAGTATTGCACACGATGCCATTGCTTCCACCTGTGATAGTGAAATACGAGATCTCGCCTGCCGTGCTCGACCCAGTGAACGTCACACACGCCGAGCTGGTGTTTGAGGCAAGAATTGTGCTGACGAAATCATCCTTGCGTTGCCAGGCGTCGCTCGGATCCCTTGCCCCGGTTAGAGTGATGCTCTTGTTTATAGTCAAGTTTTCGGTGTAGGTGATCCCGCCGCTTGCGCTCCCGGCAACATAGATCGTGTCGCCGCGCTTGCCTCCGAGATTGCCTTTCCGATCGTCAGAAATGGGTCTTCGGCAGTTCCATCTCCGTCATCATCGCCGTTAGTCCCGTCCACATAGATGGCGGTCGCATCCATCGAGTCGCCCAAAGTCTCTTCGTCCTCGTCATTCTCCGCCTCTCCTTCATCCGTTGCTTGCTCTTCTTCCCCTCCGCCCATGCCGTCGCCTTCGCTTGCATTCACGGTTACATACAGCGTGGAGGGCAGGGATATCTGGATGATGTCGCCGTTCTCGTCGGCGAGGAAGAACCAGTCGGGGTGAACGTTGATTGCCACGGTGCCTTCGGCGTTGGCGTGGAGGGTGAATACGACAACGGCTCCACTGCCGCTGATATACAACGGGCTCATCAGCATGGCCGTGTTGTAGTCGGCCGGAGTAGTGTCGGTGTCGGGCGGGTCCTCGCCCAGATCGAAGCCTGTGAACACGTTGCGGTTGTTGCTGAACCAGAATCCCTGGGTGGAATGGCCGATGGCGGTGGCCGGGCCGGTGATGACGATCTTGCATTCGTAAGCAGCCAGGTGCGAGATGGACGACACGCGCAGGGCGATCTGGAAATCGTCGCCTTCGGTTACGGTGATGCTGGTGCTGCCGGAGGGCGTGGCCAGGAAGGCCGAGGCTGCGAGTGCTTGCGTTGGGATGGCGGCGGCTGCAAGCATGGCGATTCCGGTGACAAATGCGAGACACAAAGAGAAGGGAGAAGAACGAGCCGGCGACGATGCGGACGGGAGGCGCCTTTTCAGGCCCCTATGCGATTTGCCCCCCCCCCCCAGATTCACATCCTGCGAACAGCTTCCATTTCTCAAAGACCTTTCCATGGCCAGACTCCTTTCAAAACTTGCCCGTCCCAGCCAATAGGTCCAGAAGACACAGCCGAGGGCGGCTGTGCTACATGTCCGATTCCTCACAGCCGAGGGCGCCCGCGTGGGACGCGGTCCGCGAGGAGGCGGACGGCTGTGCTACATTTCCGATTCCTCACAGCCGAGGCGGCTGTGCTACAGCAATTCTTCCTCTATTATGATTATATCGCAGTTTTGCGCGGTGTCAAGGGGCAGAGCAGGAAATTTTCCCAACGCGAATGGTGAAGTATAGTTCGGTTTCTCGATCTTTCAGGGAGGGAGGCGGGGCGGCGGGACGCGGGGCTAACACGTGTGGATCCATCCGGTCTTCTGGATCATGGCTGTGGTGCCCCCCGGCCCCCCTCTGGGAGAGCCCTCATGATTGCCACCCCTTTGGGGCTCTGATCGGAGGGGAACATGAAGAGTAGTTCAAGATTGCCGTCAAGGACGGTGCCTTGCCCCGGCAACCCACACGATGACGAGGGCAAGGGGGTCCCCTGCTTAGCTCCCTCGATGCCCTTCACCTGGATTCCGCCTGCATTCCGCCAAATCATGCTTGCACGAATGCACGATTTCTGGTATAATTTTAATGTAAGCGTGAAGGAAGGTAAACACTGAGATAACCTGTCCGATCATATAATAATATTCTTGTGAGCTAGTAGAGCAGGCGTCTCCGGTGCGAGGCGCCACTGGCCCGGAGGCCCGATAGCATGGTAGAATTGATG
>DATLAJ010000141.1 GCA_035527515.1 bacterium | reverse complement strand
GATCGCCACATCATAATAGTATGAGATGGGAACAGGACCAGAGGTCCAGGGATGCCCATCCCTGACCATTAGGTAATGGTAGTCAGAATCATTGCTCTCAAACCAGAAATCAACAGCACCACCGTTGCCGAAGTCCTCGGTGACAAAGCTGACTGAGCCGCAGTCTGGCCCGGACCAGACCTGAACGTCCGTATCTGCCCTGTCGAGATTGAACGTCCAGACGTGGTAATACCAACCGCTGGTGAGCGGCATGTCGGTAACGAACCAATCGCGGTCCTGCTCCAATGGTGTGAGAATGAGGCTGTGGTTGAACACAGACGCCAAGTCGCCCGGCTGAAGCACGGTGATTGTGTTCGCAAGGTCGCAGAAGCTGTCGTCCTCATATTGGTCGTGGCAGTAAATGCCGTTGTAGTAGCCGTTGCCACTTGGCAGCCAAGCCACCGTGTAGTCGTCGTCAACAAAATAGTAATAGTAGAAGTAACGACCGCGGTCCATGCTGAAAGTGCTCCGCCAGGTGCCCGGATTCTCAACGCCCAGCGGGGACATGGGCCAACGTGTATCGTAAGGACCGCTCACGTTATCGTTCGAGAGATAAACGTTCGGCGGACTCATTGGGCCCTGCCCCTCTTCATCCTCGTAATAGACATCCACGCTCAGATTGGTGTTCTCCTCCACAGAGACCCAAGTCGTCCCGTTCGACAAGACTGGCAGCCCCTGCGCCCTATACGACGCACCATAATCATGGCCAAACCAGCTCATTGTGAAATCATCGGGAAAACCTGCCCCGGTCAAACGGCCGCTGAAAACGTTGGCGGCGAAGACGTTGTCGCTCAGAATCGACTCTGATAGGTCAGCGGCGGAATCGTGGACGAAGTCCGACCAGAACTCGTAACTGTAACCAGATGCGTCTGCATATCTGAAGAGCCTGGTCACACCATCTGGCGTCCCGAATAGGACGTGCTCGCTGAACGGGAATATGTCATAGCCGGACGGACGGAGCCCCTGAGGATCGACCGCGATGCAACGCACGTCATCTGAGATGAGATCGAGCATCTGATAATTGGTCCAAACCAGAGTGTCTTTGTTGAGGCGCGACACGCCGTTATCCGTGGCGACGTAAATTATATTGTCGCCGATGGCCGCAACATCCCTCACATTATCAGAGAGAATGCCGCTGCCGGACATATCGTAGCGGAACCCGCCAGTCCCCCTGAAGAGGCCATCGCCGTCGCTGCCGAACCACTGCTCGCCATCGCCATCGACTGCGATTGAAGTGAGGTCATAGCCGAGTAAGAAATTGGTGAATGGCGGGCCGCCAGGGAAGCTCGCGCCGCCGTTATCCGTGGCAACGAGGACCTGCGCGCCACTCACCTCGACGTCATTGACGTAGCTGCCCGGAAGTGGTGGCGAGGAATAGACCGTTATTGCCCCAGTCCCAGAATCGAGGACGACAAGCCCATCCTCAGTCCCTATATACACCGTAGTCCCGTCTGGCCTGACGACCGTCGCCGTCGCCGGAAGACCATCGTCCACAGTCCACGTTGTCCAACTCGTTCCATCGAACGAGCTTGCGCCGCGGTCCGTGGCGACCCAGACATCTTCGTAGCTCCCGTCAGCTGTGGAATAGACGGATGGGATATAGTTACTAGGGGGTGCACCCTCATACTCAAAGCTGCCGACGGTGTAGCCGCCCTGACCGGCGTCGAAATAGCGGTCCCAAAGCCGCCAGTCCGTGCCGAAGTAAACAGTTGTGTCAAAAGGAAGCAAGGTAACACCGGTGGCCGCTATGTCATTCACGACTCCCGTGATACCCGTCTGCGTTGTAATGGTGCTTTCGGAGGGATTCACGACCCACCAATAAACTGCGCCTGCGTCAGTGCCGACCCACAGATTGTTATCATCGTCGAACTCAAGCGAGAGAACACGATCGGAGGGCAAACCTGGCCTACCGTCTATCGAGTTAAACCGAAGCCCGATAATATTCATATCGCCTAGTGGGTATCTGGCAATTGTGCCCGCGCTGCCTATCGGATTGTCCTCCGCCCACAGCCCCACGAGTCCATAGTCATCCATCCCGCAGAAAACTATGTCCCCTAGCCCCGGCTGACCTGTGCGAGCGACCGCGTTGACATTGTTGCTAGGCAACTCGCTGTTTGTGGTGTCCCAATACCCGAAAGGAGGCATGCCCATCTGCCTATAAAAGACGAGCCCCGTTCCGACCGAACCAAACCATATTACGCCCGATGAATCGTCAAAAACTGACATGATACTGACGTCATCCGCGGGAAGCCCGTCAGCGCTCGTGAAGTTGATCCAGGCGTCCGTGCCCAGCATGTACTGAAGAAGGGCAAGCCCGTTATCAGTTCCGACCCAGACCTCGTGCATGAAGCCTATCCCTGCCGTGCCGAGCGCCTGAACATTATCGGAAGGGATGTCCGAGTTGGATATTGTGAACGAGTCAACAATGTTCCCCGCAATGGGCTCGAAAGCCAGCAGACCGTAACCATCGGTGCCGAGCCAGAACAGCTCCTCGTCCCACATCGCGTCTATCGTGTGCGCAAGCGCAGAGATGTTGTTGGTTGGCAGACCATCCTCAACAGTCCAGCGCTCTATCGAAGCTGCTGCCCCTGTCATATCGTAAAAATGCAGCAGGCCGCCCTTCTGCGTTCCCGCCCAGAGCTCGTCGCCATCTAGAACGATCGCCCTGATGTCATCACTATTGACAAAATGCTGCCAAAACATGCCCACCGCAGAGACAGCCAATATGCTGGCAATCGCCGAGACAAGAACGACTAACCGCCACCTTGATAGCATAGGAAAACCCTCCTACATCAACCGTTACGAGAAGTCCACTTACTTCATATCTTCCATCACACTTATCTACAACTGAAAACCATTAACTGGCCAAGAACAGAATCAATCGGCCTGAAAATGCGAAGTCGATATCGAACCAATAAACTCAAACCTCGTCCCCGGCACAGCAAGCGCCGCATAGAACGTGTAGCTGCCCGGTGTAACACTAGCAAGTGGAATCCTCAGAAGCTCGTAACCGGACACCTCGAAGCCCTCGGAAAGGAATAGCGGGACGCCGGACACCTCAGTGCTCCATTCTGGCCAGAACCAGAGATTCCCCGCAGTGTCCTCGACAGCAACAAACGCCTCAACCTCGCGGCTCGCGCCGGGGTTTCTCAGCGAGGCGAGAAGAACCATCTCCTCATCGCCTTTCTCGCCGGCGGAAGTCGCCTCGATGGCGATCGTCGGCTCTGAGAGCTCGTCGCCAAAACCGACCATGTCAACATAGGTCGCGCCGCCTCTGAAGGACCCGATCTCTTGCCAACTCACCCGCAGAACCGCACTGATGGTGCCCAGGGTTGCTGGGGTGAATCTCACGGTAATGATGCTGTAGTCCTCGGCAGGCACGGTGAATGGAATCCTGCTGATCACCTTGAACTGCTCCGACACAACACCCTCGGGGCTCACCGCAACCGCAGCCGTAACGCTTACGTCGCTCTCCCCGACGTTTATCAGCTGTAGGTTCCGGATGCTGCTTCGGCCAACAATCACCTTACCAAAGTCCAACGAGGTGGGAAATGGCTTCAGCTCGCCAAAAGTATAACTGATATCTGCCACTGCCGGCGCTGCCTCAACGTTGCCGGCTCTGTCCACCGCGATTGTGTAGAACGAATACTGCCCGCCCTGCTCAGGTGGTGTAAACATAAACCACCTACTAATCGGGAACGCAGTCGTAGCCTTCGTGGCCTGCTGCCAATCGCCGCCATCATGGCTGAACCACAACTGAAGGTCCTTATCTCGCCCGACGCCGGCGAGATTGTCCACGACCGTATACTGAACCATCATTATCGCGCCATAGATGCGAACTTCTATACATGAACTCGATGGCGGCGTCATGTCAACGTAACAAGGCATAACCGAAGGAGGCGTCGCCTGAACGTTCCCGGCCTTGTCCTTCGCAATCGAGAACAACTCATATCTACCCTCGCCCTCAGGCCAGTGATACGTAAACGTCTCGTGAGCCGCGTTTGTCTCGAGCCCGGTGAACGCGAAGTCGTCCGATTCAAACCGGGAATATATCCGCATATCGGCGATCCCAGAAAGGTTGTCAGTGCCGGTGCATTCGAGGTCCGTTATGGTCGCTGCTGACACATAAGCCGGCACGCTCACGAACGAGAATGGATCGGTTGTGTCGTAGATCGTAGTGCACTCAGCCTCGTTCTTCATGATCTCCGGGCGACCCGCCAGATCGACCGCGCGCGTGAAGAAGTCGTACGTACCATCCTCCTCAGGTGCAAATGATAGCGTCCCTAATGTAGCGTGGCCCACCAAACCTGAATCGCCCCACTGTCCCCCGTTCTCTCTAAAATGAAGCTCTGTATCAACGAAGCCACTGTCGTCCTCAGCACTGTAACGCACGTCTATGGTCGCACCAGAAGCATACTCATCCGAAGCGCACGATGAGGAGGGCGCGTGAAGATCAATATGCGCCGTGCACTCCGCCTCTTCTGACAGAAGCTCCTGATTGCCGGCCGCGTCCGTGCTGATGGTTGTGAAGTCGTAGGCCCCAACACCCCGGTCTATATCGAATACGAACTCGCCAATCGGCTTGTACGCCGTCCAACCAATATCCGTCCACACGCCTCCGTTGAAACGATAATAAACCGTGGTGCTGTCCACACGGCTAATGTCGTCGATTGTCGAAAACGAGACTATAAACGGCAGTCCCCTAACGAAACGAACCGTTGAGCATTCTCGCTCATCCGCCCCAGTGATAACGCAGACCTGACTGTATGAGACCGGCGGCGTCGTGTCATAGCGAACTGTCGCCTTTGGCGGCGTTAAGGCAACAGGCTCTGGCTCGCAATTGCCCGCAACATCATGCGACAGCGTGTAGAAATCATAAATCCCCGCCCCAAGCGGAGCAGCGAACAAAAATGTCCCGCTGGCTACCGTCGCAGGAGTCGCAAGCGCCGTCCAATCGCCCGTCACATGGCCGATCATCGGCGCGTATCGATACCAGAGCTGGACATCGAGCACACCAGAGACGGCATCGCTAGCGTTGAAGTCAATGTTAAGAGGCGCACTTGCCGTTGCGTATGGCCCTGAACAGCTGCTTAAAGGAGCCGTAGCATCGAACTTTACCTCAGCCCAGGACGACAGTAGCTCCAAGTTGCCCGCATTATCGGTCGCCCTCGTAACTATCTTGTAAAGCCCCTCTCCATAGCCCAAATCGAAATAGAAGAAGCCCGCTGGGGCCGTGCTCGAAAGCCCCGACTCAATCCAGCCACTTCCGCCAGGCGGCACGAAGAGCAGGTCAACTCTCGCAATCCCCGAAAGATCTGCCTCTGATTGATACTGAACCTCGACTGGTGACTCCCTCACCAAAAGAGGCACAACTGCTAACGTTAAGGGCGGAACCGTATCCCGAATCGTGGTGAAATCCGGAACGTCAGGCACAGCCTCAGCGTTCCCGGCCTTGTCCTGCATCATCGAGTAGAACTCATATAGACCATCACCCGCGCTGGGGTCGAAATCAATCACACCGAACTCCCCGTGGCCAACTACCATCGGGCTCATCCAGCCACCAGGCGGTTGACGATAAAACACCGTAACAGTATCAACGCCGGAGAAATCGTCCCAAGCCGTATACTCGATCGGAATAATCCCGCCGGTCGAGTACGCTGGCCCGCTGGCCCTCGAAGTCCCAGCATTCCGGTCCAGAAGTATTGTGCATGTACCAAGACCGTCATTCTGCACACCTCCGGCCATGTCTTGCACCTTGACCCTGAACCTGTAAGCCCCGTCCAACAGCGGATTGCCGGAAGGACCGCTGTAGGCAAACGTCCCATGGTCAACACCATAATCAGTCCGCCCAGTGAACAGCTCTATCTGACCCTCAAGCGCATAGTAGAGGCTGACGCTTGCAATGCCCATCCCGCTTCTGTCCGTCGCCACGTAATCTATCGTGATCGGCAGCGAGCTCGTGTAAGCATCACACGAGGCCGTGCTTGTCGGGAGCTCGGGCGTGTAACTCGTTGTTGCAACATTGCCCTCACTTATCGCCCTGCCGAAATCCTCCACATTGCCGCACTTATCCTGCGCAGAGGACGCGAACAGATACTGCCCAGGACCTTCGTTCCAGGGAGACTGTGCCCGCGGAGTAAACTCAATTGTGCCCGCCGGGGCTGCACCAGTCGCCGGATACCGACGCCAGGCGCTCAGGTCCGAACCATCACTATTATACGTATAGTAGAGCGACACGTTGTCCACCCCGCTGCCCGCATCCCCCGATGTATAGCTCACAGCAATCGGCGCGGTATCCGCATCAAGCGGCGCTGTGCAAGCCGAGGTCGGCGGCACCGTGTCGTAGATCAGCCATGTCTCCGGCTCGCTCGCCCCCGAGGGCGCCTGCTCCCAGTTCTCAGCGTTATCGACGCCCTGAGTCAAGAAGTAGTAGCTGCCGTTAGCATCCTCCGGCAGCGTGATAACAAAGCTGCCCGAACCGCCCGTCTCCTCAAGGCCAGTGTAGAACCACGTTCCATCATTAAACCGCAGCCAAAGCCTCGTCTTGGCCGGCCCGCTCAGGTAGTCCTCAAGCGTAAAGCCAACATCAATATCATCCTTGCTGACCACGTAATGCTCCACAGCACAAAGCGATGTCGGGACCGTAGCGTCAAAGACCGTTGTGGTCTTGGGCAGAAACACAATCTCGGCGTTCGGGGGAGTGGCGTTGTCGTACGCCACCGTCGCGAAACCGAACACACCCTCGGCTGAAGGCATGAACACAAACTGCCCGCTCGTCCCAAGCTTGGCATCCAGCCCGCTCGCAGCCCACGGCCCGCCATCATGAGAATACCAAAGCTCCGTGTAGGCGATCCCCGTCTTGCGAACTCCCACATCCCAAGAACTGAAACCAACCACTATCGGGACAGTTGAGGCGTTCGCAAACGTCGGAGACCAGCAGTCCGAGGCAGGCGCATAAATATCTGCCACAACCATGTCGTTGTAGGTCACCAGCTTGCCGTCCGGCTTCGCCCAATAGAACGTCCCATTCCTGTCGATCGCGCAAGAAAACGCCGGCGGCTCGTTCAGGTCCTCGGTCTCCCAGCCCAGGTCCCCTGCCTGCGTTATACAATAGTATCTGTTGCTGTCCGCTCCAAAATAAATATGTCCCGCACCGTCCATGACGAGCGCAGACCGGATGGGAGCTCCAACATCATAGACAATCGTTGTCGCTGTGCTGTGTTGGTCTATGGAATAGATGATGCCGTCGTCGCACCCGAAGAACACAGTCCCGTCCGGAGCGATCACTGGCACCGAATAGACGCTCGCCGGCATGATGACCTCCCAGCGAAGTGTGCCCGAAGTGGGCATGTCAGGAGGCGCAGGAGGGTCAACGCAGCAAAAGCGCCTCGTCGAGGTCCCGAAGTAGATGGAGCCGTCCGTGGCCATAGCCGCGGCCATCCTGTTGTCCGCAAGGCCGCTGTTGTAGCTCCAGGCCAGCGTCCCGTCAGGGAACAATACGTAGAACGTGCCGCAGCCGCCGCCGAAATAGATGTTTTCTAGCTCGCCCACCATGATTGTGCCGGTAATCTCATCCGGAACAGGACACGCATATTGCCACTTCGCAGTGCCGTCTCCGTTGACGGCATAGAGTGTGCCGTCGTCGGCCCCGAAATAGATGGTGTAGTTCTCCACTCGGTTGACAGTAACTCCGGCGTGGATCGCGCTGCCTAGCGCTCCGTCATAAACCCAGGCCTGCGTCCCATCGCTGTTCAGGGCATAGAGCTGGCCACCCTCTGTCCCAAAAAATATCTTCTCGTCGTATGTCAGCGCGGGCGTTGCAGAGACCGCGTCCGGCGTATGATAGGACCACTTCAGCGTCCCATCCGTCGCAACGGCGAAGAGGCTGTTATCGCTCGTGCCGAAATAGACGTTCCCCTGACCATCGACAACCGGCGCGGTCGTGATGATGTCGTCAGGTATCGTATATATCCATAGAAGATTCGTTGTCGCCGAGCCGCTGCCGACAGCGCTGCCCGTCCGTTCAAGGTCCCTCTGAACCATCGGCCACTGCGGGCCATAGACCCTGATCTTATACGCGCCCATCTCGGCGGGGTTGGCCTGTTCAACCTTCAAATAATACCGTCCCGTCACAAGGCACGGGAAAACTATGTGTGCCTCGTCGCCGCCGAGGTCCTGTCGCAGAAGCGCTCCGGGGCACGGGTCGCCAAGATCATAGAGATACACGTTGCCCGCATAGTCAGGATCGGCGTCATCTTCAACATCGATAACGTAAGTTATGTTGTATTCCGCGTCAAAAGCGAACCAGTCCTCATCGCCGGGTGGCTCGAGGTTGTGCCCGTCCTGCCACGTGCCGTCTGTTGGAAGAAGCGTTGCGGCCATGCACGAATCGTCCCACTCATAAGGATCGGGCGAGTATGGCGCGGCGGAGACTGTCGGGCCTGAATACGGCCCGTCCACCGCAATGTTCCAATCCGCCTCAACCGCCAAGAAGCTATAGCTATGACCGTTGCCGGCGCTGAGCGTCGTGGAGTATTCCCACGTGCCGTCGCAATAGTCGCCATCAACGAGCGTCATATCGTAGTTGGTGTCATCCACTCTGGCGAATATGTAAACTGGCCCCTCACACTCAGGATCGCTGTAATGAACCGAATAGACGAAGACCGTCGTCCTGTCGCCCGTATCGGGCGTAACCACTCCACCGTAGAGGCTCGGCCCCTGATTCAGGAGCTCAGAAACGCCAACCTGCGTCCCAAACCACCTGTTCCCATAGGGGTCAACGTCAATCGAGCAGATGCGACTGCTGAACAGGCCGCTATTATCAGCGAAATAGTTGTAGTCACACACGCCCAACCCGGGATTGAGACAAGAAAGGCCGGCGTCTGTCCCAGCCCAGACGTAACCCGCGTAGTCAACCTCAATGCTAAGCACGATGTCCGAGGCAAGACCGGTGTTGTTCTTCCGATAGCTGTGCCAATTCGTCCCGTCCGGCGCGCAGGTGCAGACCCCACGCATCGTCCCGAACCAGGGGTTTCCCTCGGGGTCAACATCTACACAGAAGACGATATCCGAGATAAGTCCTGAATTAGTTGTCCGGAAGGTCTGCCAGACATCAGCAATCGGATCGTAGGATGAGGCTCCCCACATCGTGGCCAGCCAGAACGTCGAGCCGTCCCGAGAGACAGCAATATCGTTCACCCAATTATCAGCCAGGCCGCCATCACTGCTTTCAACCGTGTCGAACGTCCATCTCAAGCCCTGGGAAGGAAACCTGTTGTCGTAAACCGCAAGACCATGCTGCGTGCCGATCAGCGCCAGCTCATCGTCCTGCTCGTATGCCGCAACTGCCGTAACAGCGTTCGATATCAGTCCGCCGCTTGTGTTCGACATGTTGTAGGTCGTGAAGTCCAGGTCATCGTAGTCACCCTCGCCGACCGCGAACCCCTCGTCAGTGCCGAGAAACATGACGTAATCTTCGTCATCGACCATATCAATTGCTGTAATGAAGTTGCTGGGAAGCCCAGAGCCGTCGCCAGCAAAATAATGCGTCCAATCTGGCGATGCGGGATTGGAGTCACTGAGGATATACAAGCCCCCGCCATAGGTCCCCAAGAACATCAGGTCCTCATGAGCATAGAAACCTAATGCGGAAACGCAGCCCCTGAATGCTAGTGGGTCCAAGTATGTCCTCCAGACACCACCGACCTTCCTACAAGCACCGTACTCGGTCGCGAAGTACGGAACCGAACTCACAAACTCGATGTCCCGAACCTCATTGTTGCAGAGGCCGGTCTCGCCAGAAACATAGGTTGTCCATGCGTCACCCACTCTGTCGTAGGTGTTTACGCCGCGACCGGTCGCAAGCCAAAAGACCGTGTCATCTGTGGGATCGACGATCATACGGGCGATCTGGTCATCCAAAAGCCCCAGTGCGGCCGTGCTCGCCTGCGTATAGACCCGCCATTGGCCGTCTTCAAGCGCCGCAAGGCCGTCATCAGTTGCGAAGAAAAGCTCCCTGCACTCGGCAAAGGCCACATCGATGACGAGATTCGAGGGGAGACCACTGTTTGAGGAATCCCAGCAGAACCAGCGCATCGGATCAGCCTCCGGCATGGATGGATCGAAGACCATAACGCCGCAGTCTGTTCCAAAGAATACGCGCTCGTCAGCACACTGCTCGAACCCTATGCAGAACACATTGTCCGACACAAACTCGGGATAGCGCCAGCTGTTGAAATACTCCCAGTCGTCGTTCCAATCATCAACCCCGTAGTCATAGGTGGCTGAGCAGACCCCGTAATCGGTCATAAAGTAGATCCTGCTAGGCTCATCAGGATTTGCGCCGAGCATGATTCTTCTGATGTAGTCGGAAGAAAGCCCGCTGGTAAGCCTTGTATAGGTTTTGAACGTCGGGCCAGCTGGGTTAATTCTCACAAGCCCCTGGTCTGTCGCAGCCCAGACAATACCGTTTTGCGTGGTGATGTCCAGAATGCAGTCAGATGGTAGGTCTACTAGGTGCACTATCGTTTCCGGGGCCGAAAGCGCGTCCTTGACGCCGTGATACTTGGCGAGCAAGGCGGCCGTCGTGACATCATATACGGCCAACCCCGCATAACCCGTGCCTACCCACACACGGCCGCTAACCTCGACCGCGCAAGTAGTGTGATTCATGTCCGTGTACGCACGCCATCCTGAATCTCCCGGCGGTGGAGGCGGCGGGCCCGAACCCCCCTTTATCTTTGCCATTCCCGTACCAGCGAAAACAAGAACGGACATCAACGCAAAAACTAACCCAACCGCTACAATGCGCGACCTTAGCATGCCGATTATCCTCCGTCCCATATTTGAGTTACCCTTATTCGCAATTTGCCATCAATCCAACCTAATACAGAACCCAACTGGCCTCTGCGATAGAACTTATGAGCTCAAACTGTGTCCCCGGCTCCACAAGCCCTGCGAAGAGCTTATATTCGCCCCTCGGCAGCGAGCCCTCAGTGTATTGCATCCGAAGGAACGGTGTGGGAGCCAGGTTGAAACCAGCCGGCAGCGACACCGAAAGACCAGACGGCTCGAATGACCAGCTAGGATAGTAAAGAAGCTCGCCGGTAGGCAACTGGACCGCAACATACAGGTCCGCGTCCAGTTCCTCGTAGATGCCCGCCAGCCCGATCGACATCTGGAGCTCCTCGCCCGGCCTCACAACCCGTGCCGGTGTCCTAAGAACCAGAGTCGGCCCGAGCGGCGCAACACCTGTGCCTGTCAGGCTGATGGTGTTGGTCCTCGAGTTGTCATCGTTGCACGCGATCGTCAGCGTTGCCTCGGTAACACCCGTTGCCCAGGGCTCGAAGCTCACCGTCACGTTCCCCCAGTCGCCAGCCGCAATAACCATGCTTGTCGGGCTGACCGAGAACGTGTCAGGATTGTCAACGAACATATTGGTGACAACGAGGTCCGCTGTGCCCACGTTGAACACGCGCAGCTGCCAATCAGCACTTGCCCCGATTGAAAGAACGCCAAAATCGTGGCTCGTGGCAGAGAAATCAATCTGAGGCGCGAACTCGCCGTAAAGCACAGAGCAGTCCGGCGTCTGCGGTAGGTTCTCCGCGTTGCCCGCAACATCTTCGGCCACGGTGCAGAAGCCGTACGTCCCATCGCCCAAAGGCGGCACAAAGTAGAAGGTGCCCTGCTTGCCGTAACCCCAGTAACTCGGGTCGAGGCATTCGGTCCAGCCACCACCGTTGAAGTTATACCAGAGCCTGACAATCGCTATCCCCGATGTGTCATAATCGAGCTCCGGCCATGAATCTGACAGGAACGGATCGTCGTCCGCCTGATATGTAATAACGATCGAGCCGCTATCTACCGCGCCCTGCGCCGTCGCACACTCGGAGACCGGCGCTATCACGTCATACGTAACATAAGCATCCCAGAATGGCACACCGAGCGGCACATCGAACTTCAGGAGCGGCCGCTCCTGCTCGTTGCCCGCAAAGTCAACCGCCTGGGTGTAGAATCCGTAAAACCCGTTGCCGTCCTGCGGATAGAAGAAAATGCTGCCCGCATCCGGTGCAACAGCCTGGCCGGTGTAGCGCCACTCTATGCTGTCTGCCGTCCAATCGTCGATCGGGTCCGGCGGCGTCATCAGATATGCATAGTACAGCTTGACCTCTCGAATGCCGCTGGAGTTGCCATTCGCGTCGCTCGCCTCGAACAGGACCTCAATCGGGGCGTCCTTCTCATTTGTAATATGCGTCGAATACGGCCTCGTCTCAACCCAACACCGCGATGTGGGAGCGCCGATCTCGTATCGAACAGTCGCCTTCGGTGTCAGCGGCGTAGGCTCCAGGTTGCCCGCCCTGTCAGTCGCCTGGGTATAAAAACGATAGATACCTAGGCCGTGCATAAAGACAAACCTGAAGGTCCCCGACTCGGCGGTCTGCTTCTGGGCCGTCTTCGTCCAACCGACGTCTCGCGTCGCGTCGCTCGGGTCTTCGTATCTATACCACAGATCGACTATGTCAACCCCGCTCCAGAGGTCATCCGTCGTGAACTGTATATCTACATAGTGCTTCCACGTGGCCTCCGGAGCCGCGCAAGACGACTCTGGAATGCTAACGTCATATATCGTCTGGCAGTCTATGCTCTTGATGCCCTCCTCGTCGCCCGAAGCATCGCTGGCAAGCAGTCTGAACCAGTATGTTCCCTCGCCCTCCTTCGGCTCGAACTCCAGAGTATAGGGCGTTCCCACAGTCGCAACAGTAGCGTCCTCCCAGTCATCATTGTACTGATACAGGTAAATGAGGCGTATGGAAGCCGCGTTCGGGCTGGTCGAATAGCTCACTACTATCGGCGATTCGTTCGTATATGGGTCACACGAACCTCGAGAGCTCGGCTTGCCATAGATCAGGTCCGTGTAGCAGTCCGCCTCGTCCTTGAACGCCTCGGTATGCCCGACTGCATCCGTCGATATAGTCTGGAACTCGTAGCGCCCCCGACCAAAAAACGGCACAAACTCGAACATCCCGCTCGTCCCCTCCATAGACATGCCAGAATCGACCCAAGCGCCGTCCCCAAATCTGAACCAAAGCGCCACATTCGTAACAGCACTCACCACGTCGCTCGCACTGAAATAGACGGGGATCGGCACCATAAAACTGTTCCCCGAGCAATAGGAGTAGGATGTCGGCGGCAAGCTGTCCAACGTTATCATCGAATCAAATGTAATAGGAGGCGCCTCGACGTTGCCACATTTGTCGGTAGCTATCGTATAGAAGTGATAGGCGCCGTCACCGTTGGCCGGCGTGAAGTCAAATACGCCCACATCGTCCGAGGAGACGTAGGTGCTCCTGACGTAAGCGTCGCCCCCGTGGTTGTAGAACAGGCGAACCTCGGAAAGCCCTGCCACGTTGTCCGATCCGTAGAAAGCGACCGGAATCGTCCCGCCGGTGTAAAGGCCCGAGGCCGATGTGTGCGACCTCGGCGCGGTGGCATCATAGACGATAGCGCAGTCTGGATCGTTGTCTGCCTGAGGCATCGGCTCGCTGTTTTGGGCGGCGTCTCGGGCGGTAGTGTAGAAGCTGTAGGTGCCCTCACCATAATAGCCGCCCGTAATAGCCGGATTGAACGTGAAAGACCCCGAGATCGACTGCCAGGGCCCGCCGAGGTCGAACTCGGTCGCCTCTGTCCAATCCGTCTCGCCCTTATATCGATAATAGACGGTGAGACCCTCAACGCCGGACAGGTCATCGTTTGCGGTGAACGTCGCGGATATCGGCAACGTCCTGGTATAGGCTTGGCAGCTCGCCTTCGATTCGGGCGTGATGACATCATAATACGTGAACTTGGACAGAGCCATCGCGGCAGCGTAATCCTGCGTATTGCCCATCTCATCGCTCGCGACCGTGAAGAACTCGTAGCGGCCCTGGCCATAGGTTGCGTCGAACTGGAAGCTGCCGTTCCAGTAGGCAGACCCAGGGTCGAAACCCGATATCGTGAACGTGTCGAGCCCAGAATCGACCCAGTTGCCGTTGTCGTATCTGTAATAAAGCCTGATGGTAAACGTATTGGAGAAGTTGTCCCGAACCCGGAAGGTAACGTCGAACGGCGTGCTTCCGAACGCACCCGGAAGGTTCACTACTTCGGATTCGGGAGGATCGGGATCGTAAAGAGTTATCGTGTCGTAGTAGTAAAGCGGTGTGTCCTCAACAAAGCCCGCCCTGTCGGTCGCCACGGTGTAGAATGCATAGTAACCCGCACCGTCTGGCGGCACGAACACGAAGGTCCCCGTGTCACCAACAAGCGACTGCCCCGTGTCGGTCGCATCGCCGATCGAGGGCCAATTACCGCCGTCCGCACTGAACGCGTAGTAAAGGCTCGTGGAGCTGACGCCGCTTCCGTCATCTGCGGCCACGAAATCGACCTCGATCATCGGCTGATTCGTTCCGATGGGGCTCGAACACTGCGATCTCGGTCGTGCATCGTCAACAATCGGCCCATAGTACACACCAGTATCAGGAGCGCGCGCCTTGCCGCCATAACCGTCCTCGAAATAGAAGTAGTAGGTGTGCGCGCCGACAACCATCGACTCGGTTCTATATATGTAGCCGCCCGTGGTTGTCTGATAACTCATAATAATGGGCTGACCATCTATCACCACGAAGTGCTTGGATGCGTCATCGCCGTTCACATCCGAATAATAGACGGAATAGGTGAACATCTCTCCGAACATGCCCATCGTTGGCGACACGCCTGGAAAGCTCAGCGCTGGATCAACGTTGTCGCAGTGCACCCCATAGACAGTGTTGTAACCCGCCACGAAGAACAGCTGGTGGTCCTGGCCAATCGCGAGCGACGACGTGATCGGCGAACCTACGTCGTGAGACCAACTCAGAACACCGACTGCCGTCGATGAGTATAACATGCCCGAGGCGGAGCCAAAAAACACGGTTCCCTTACCATCAACGGCCGGCCCTAAGACTGCGCCTCCTACATCTCTCGACCAGCCGACAACGGCCACGGTTGCCGTGCAGTCAAGCGCGTAAAAGACGCCATCGGTCGAGCCGAAGTAGTATCTTCCCGTCTCACCAAGTGCCCCGTGCCCCTCGATCGCACCCTGTGTCTCGAAAGTCCACCTGAGCATCCCGCCGGGGTTCAGGCAGTAAAGATTACCGTCATCAGCACCGAAATAGACATTCCCGTCCCCGTCAACGGTCGGCGTCGAGCGAACTGGGTAGCTCACGTCGTAGCTCCAGTTGATGTCGCCATCGCTTGTTGCAAGCGCATATAGTATCCCTTCGGTTGAGCCAATGTAGAGAACGCCGGTGTGCGACAGCGTTGGTGATGAGTTCAGGAACGAACAGCTTACGGAAGTTGACCATCTAGAACCTCCCGCAGCGTTAAGCGAATAGACCACGCCGTCGTAACACGCGAAATAGACGTTGCCATCAGGATCGACAACGGGCGAAGACAGTATCTCCGCGCCGGCGCCAAAGTCCCAATCCATGGCTCCTGTCGCTGTGTTCACAGCGTAGAAGTAGCCGTCCTGGGCGCCGAAATAGACTGCCGAGCCGTCAGGCGAGAGCGCTGGCGAGACCATCACTGGCTCCGAATCCCCAGACTCAAAGACCCAACGCTCATTGAACGAGGGATCGAGCGACACCAGCCGGCCGTATGATGCACCGAAATAGAGATTCCCCGCCGGGTCAACGGCCGGACTCGAGGCGATTGTCGGGCCAGTCGAATAGGTCAACACATCGCAATAGCCCTGCGGACCGATCGCCGAGATGGTTGCGACCCTGGTGTAGAGGTGCCCCATCATCGGCCACTGGTTGCCTGAAATGCTCAGCGAGTATGCTCCGCCGCTTGCTGTGCTCGAGCCTTGGTCCAGCAGTCTGAGGAAGTAATAGGCGCCCTCATCAGGTGTGAACACGAACGGCGCAGTCGAATCGCCGGTCTCAAGCGGCCCAGTCGTGCAGTCGCTCTCGTATATCTCGACCACGACTGACGAGTCTGTCGCGGGCGCTATCGTAATCGTGTAATCAATATAAGCCTCGCCCCTGAAGTAGAACCAGTCCACGTCTGATGCGAGCGGAATGAGGTTGTGGCCGCCATAGACGGTGCCATTTGCCCAGATGAGGCGAGCGTCAATGCACATGTCGTCTGGCTCGAACGCATCGTAGATGTCAGGCCCCTCAAAGACGCCACTGCCAGTAGGATACCGAACCAGACAGCCGTCGGAATCCACGAACTCGAAGAAGAAAGTCCAATGTCCCGGCTCGAGGCTGATCGTCGCGGAGTAATCCCCGTTGTCAGGTGTGCCCGAGCCCAGCGTCATCGTGTATTCCCTCGCGCCAACGGTCAGCGTCCCTGATAACGGCGCAAACCCGTCGAAGTCCTCGAAATGAACCGTGAATGTATAATCATCAAGCGGCCCGCCCAGCGCCGGCTCAACCGACTCGTCGGAAAGAATCGGCATCCCCTGCCTCAGCGCCGAGGCGCCTCCTCTGGTTGCGGCCCAGATGCCTACGCACGACTGATAACACAGGTCGTAAACGTTGCCATTGATAAGTCCACTGTTGGTGGGGAGAAATCGCGTGCCCGTCATGCTCCATTTGTCGAACTTGGTCAGGCCGCGGCTTGTGGCGATCCAAAACCAATTGCCAGAGCCCTGAATCACCGCGTTGATGGTATTGCTACCGAGGCCAGAGCCCGGCGTGCTCGTCCTGATTGACGTCCAAGTATTGGGCAGGTCAAGGATGCTGATGCCATTAGTGGTACCGATCCAGACCGAGCCTTCCCCATCGACCAAGAGGCTGCGCACGTTCTCAGAGAGAATACCGCTGTTACCAGTGTCATAAGTAGTCCAGGTGTCGTTCACAACGTCCAGAACCGCAACGCCCCAGTTGGTCCCAATCCAGAGATAATAGCCGTTACCTCTGACCTCACCCGCGAGGCTCGTTACGTAATTGGAAGGAAGGCCGCTATTCGCCGTCGTATATGTATCCCACACGGTCGAGCCGGTCGTGTAACATGCCAGGCCATTGTCCGTGCCAAACCAAGTCCTTATGACGCCGCCGGTCGCAGGTCTTGGGTCAAGCGCAACCGCCATCACGTGGTTAGACGGCAGCGCACCGCCCGTGTTGGTCGTATCGAAGGTCTCCCAAACCGACCCCTTATCAAAGAAGCTGACGCCCAAGTTTGTCGCAAACCAGACGACGCCTTCACCGATCCTGTCATCCAGCGCTATGTCATTTATATAATTGGAGGCGATCGCATTGCTCGCAGCGTAAGAGTAAGTCTCCCACGCGCCGGGCATGCCCTCGTTGACATCCCAGCCGCCGAGCAGGTTGGCGCCCGCTCCATAGGTCCCGAACCATATCTCGCCTTCCTGACAGGCGATTGCACGCAGGTCGTTTGAGGCGAGGTGCTCTTCCCAGAAGCAGTACCACCCGCCGTCATATTCGCACAATCCACCGTGCGTCCCAGCGACGAGGTTTCCGCCGGTGTCGAAGACGTCCCTGACGTCGTCCGAGCAGAGGTCTCCGCCGGTGTCGGCGGTCGTGTAGCAGCTCCATCCCCCACCGGTGATGTCATGCACAATTATTCCAAGTTCAGACCACATCCAGAGCTCGTCATCAACCCCAACTATCCCCCGCAGGTCGTTCGAGACAAAATTCGCATCCGTCCAGGTACCGTAAGTGTCCCAATTGTCGTTCAGGTCAACCCGCGCCGCGCCGTTGTCGGTCGTGAACCATATCCAGCAGCATGGAACCTCAAGAATGCCTGTCACGAAGTTCGATGGAAGGCCATCGGCGGTTGTATATGTCCCGTAGGTCCACGGGTCAAAGTTCATATTGATCTGCGTAACGCCCGAATCGGTCCCGATCCAAGCCCGCTCGTGATCGTCAAAGTAGATGCAGTTTATGCTGTTTGAGGCAAGCCCATCCGCAGTGCTGTAAACATGCCACGTGCCCATATCCACGTCATAAACAGCAATCCCAGCGTCCTGCGTCCCAATCCACACCTCGTCGGTGCCCGGGCGCGCCTCGATCGTCGTAATCTGGTTGGAGGGAAGCGACGAGTTCCAGACCGTGAACGTCGAAATGCCAAACTCCCACGCATTGTGAGACGACGTATCGACCACGTTGATGCCCTCGTTGCAGCCCAGCCAAACCGTGTCCGAAGGCCCAACCGCAACGGAGGTGAACGAGTTCGTCAAAAGCTCCTCCCTAACCCAGACGCGCACAGTGGCGCTCGCGTCCTCCTCGTCGGAGTAAAGGTCAGGTTGAGACTTCAAAAACTTGTCAAGCTCAAAGGAACCAAGGTCCCAGAGGAGAGTCCCCCCGCTGTTGGTTACTACCCAAAGCGAGTCACCCTCGCCAGAGACGGCATTGATGTCGTCACTGTTCACGCGAACATACCATTCCTGGCCTAGGGCCGCCGATCCCCCTAGGCAAAACAGCACGATGAGCAATACTAGTAATCTATCTCGCATTACAAATCCTCCAACGCAGATTTGGTTAGAACGCGGTTGTTATCGAATTATGTCCTTATTCTACAACTATGCTCAATATGGCAATATCAGAAAGAAACTCGTATCGAGTCTCAGGGGCCACGACTGCCCCAAAAACTACATACTCGCCACGCTCAACGCCATCACCAACACAAAAGTCCAGAAGCGCAACCGGACCAAGCTGAGAAGCCTCGCCTAAGTTGACCGTGATGGCCTGTGGAGACGACCCCCAGTTGGAGTAAAAGTAGAGCGTGTCCGAACCGGGCAGCCGAACAGCCACATAGACGTCAGCCGTCTTGGCATCGCCGGGGTTATCTAGCCAGCCGGAGACAATCAGACGGTCGTCGGTGCTGACCTTTGAGCCAGTGCTCGCCAGCCTAATCGTGGGCGGTGTCTCGCTTGCCCCCTCGCCACTGACAGTAGCAACGAGGCTCGCGGCGTCCGGATCGTCGCTTTGGACCGTAACGGTATCCTGGAAGGCGCCGCTCTCGTCCGGCGCAAAAGTGATCGGGACATCCAGATGTTCGCCTGCACCGATCACAACCGGCGCTCTGAAATCTGCCTCGAAGCACTGCGTTGTTGTCGCGACGCTCTCAACGCTCACCGGCGAATTGCCGGTGTTGACCAGCCGCATATTCCAGGCCTTTGTCTTGTCGATCAGCACAGTTCCGAAGTCGTGATCATCCTCAAGGAGCGCAAGAGCCGGCCCAGCAGGATTGTACAGGACGATAGCGTCTGCCTGCGACGGGACTGCCTCTTTCCTGCTTACTCTGTCAGTCGCAACAGTATAGAACGAGTATACGCCCACTCCCTCGTCTGGCGTGAACTCAAAAGTGCCCGTCTCGTTGCCCCAAATAGTGTCAAAGCGAGAATACTCACCGTCCTCGAACGAATACCAAAGCCCAACGGACATCACGCCAGAGGCGTCGTCACTCGCCTCGAAATCAACCAGAATCGGCTGCAACATCACCGTCCCTGGAGCGCTGGCCGATGATTCCGGCGGAGCGAGGTCGAGCACCGCCGAGCAGTCCGCATACTGAGGCGGAAGCTCCATATTGCCAGCCCTGTCAACTGCAAGCGTGTAGAACTCGTAGTATCCGCCGCCCTCGATCGGGAAGAAGAAGAACGAGCCGCCCGCGGGGGTCCCAAGGTATTGGTCTTCCGACTCGGTCCAATCGCCCTGGTTGTAGCGATAATAGAGAAATATGGTCTTAAGCCCGCTTCCCTCATCACTCGATGAGAACTCAACCCTGAATGGCGAAAGCTCCCCAGCCGACTCGCACCAAGAAATCGATTGAGGCGGCACTGTCTCGTAATAGACTGAAACTCCCGAATCACCGGTAAGCGGCGTAAGGTTGCCGGAATTGTCCTGGCCGAGAGCCGCGACCTGATAGGATCCCTCTCCTTGGAGGAAGTCGAATGTGAACTCTCCCTCCCGATACTCGGAGAAGTAGGCCGTCTTAAGCCACTCGCCCGTTTTGAACTTAATCCAAAGCGTGACCTCCTTGACGCCAGAGGTCTCGTCAAAAACACTGTAGGTCACTTTAACAGAGCGATTGTGAGTTGCCTCTGGACAGCTTGTTGTCGCCGTTGGAGGGGTAATATCGGATTTACAGCTTGCGTCCGGCGCCGCTGGCAGCTCTTCTTGGTTACCAGCCCAGTCTGTTGCTTGAGTGTAGAACTCATAGGTGCCATCCTGAGGGGCAACGAAACGAAAGGCGCCCTCAGCACTATAGCGTATTACATCGTAATGGAACATTGGCCCGCCGTTCAGCCTATAATAGAGGTCAACACTTCTGACCCGACTCTGTGCATCATCCGCAGTGAAGTTTACGTCGAAGTTCGTGCCTGTAAACTCGACTGTTGAGCAGCTCGAGACAGGCGGCGTGCCGTCATAAGAAACGGAGAAGTGGTAATATGTGGGAGGAACAGACTGCCGGTTTCCGGCCTTGTCAACCGCTATGGTGTAGAAGTAATGCCAGCCCTCCTTCTCGGCCGTGTAGATGAACAGCCCACTGGCCTGCTCTAGCGTCGCTACCGGGAATCGCCCGAAATCTGGGTCGTCCTCATGTCGGTGCCACAGCTCAACATAGTCGATCCCGCTCTCGCCGTCGCTCGCCCCATAGGGAATTCTCATAACCGGCGTGTCGTGCGCCCTGTAGGACTGAGCCGTTATATAGGAGCTTGGCGCCCGGCGATCATAGACCACCGTGCACTCTGCCTCGTCCGGAAGCGCTTCGACAAGGCCAGCATGATTCGCCGCGATAGTGCAGAACTCGAACGTTCCAGAGACATAGGTAGGGTATTCAAAGACGCCGTAGCGCTTCGTTGACGACAGACCCGTGTTCTCCCAATCGTCCCCCGGCTGTCTCACGTAGAGTGCAACCGACGCAATGCCGCTCTGTAAATCCTCGGCCGAGAAATGCAGCGGAAACGGGCTGTACCTCGTGTACGGAAGAAGGGATTCGTCAGCATACACGGCCGACGTCGGGGGCGAGCCGTCAACGACTGGGCCCGAAAACACGCCAGATGCAGGGAGCTTCACGATGTTGCCGGACGCCTTCACGAAGTAGAAGTAGTATGTGTGCGAGCCCTCAGCAAGATCAACGACCGAGAACGAATACCTCCCGTTATAGCCCGCGCCCGACGCCAGAGACATATCGTATGGAACGCCATCAATATATATATATGCGTCCACCGAATAGCCTAGCGGCGAGAACTCGACATCGGGATCAAAATAATAGACAGAGTACTCAAACTCCGTGCCTGTGCCCTCGAACTTCGGGGTCGCCGGAAGCCCGGAATGCGGCGCAAGCTCAGGCTCTGACAGGCCAGAATCATGGTTCTCAAGGTAGAGGCTCGCGCCGCCACCCTCCGTGGCAAACCATTTGTTGTCGTCCGAATCAACCATTACGCGGTTGACAACGTCATGCGAGGGACCACCAGTGGCGCGATTGAGCGTCGCCCAGAGGCCATCGCTGAACACCGACACACCGCCATCGGTCGCAGCCCAGACCTTGCCTGTCCCGTCAACCTTCAAATCATTGACGGCGTTGGAGCCGATCCCAACTCCTGAATAAAGATGCCAGTTGCCTAGTTTATATTCGACCAGCCCGTATTCCGTGCCGAACCAGAAGGCACTCGCCAGGCAGTCTTCGCCAACGAAACTGACCTTATGACCAAGCGGCCCGAACTCTGCCCCAAACACGTCCCATTCGGCGTAGTCATACTTGGCAGTCCCGAGCGCAGTGGCAGCCCAGAGATTGAAATCGCTATCAATGTAGAGGTTCAGAACGTCGTCCGACGGCAGGCCAGACACTGACGTTGAGGAGTCATAAGTCCGCCACGAGCTCCCATCGAACTTGCAGACGCCCGCGTCGGTCGCGAGCCACTTGATACCGTTCCGGTCGATAACGATAGCTCTAACATCGTTACTGGCTATCCCCGAATTGCCGGTGTTATAGCTGAGCGTAACTGCACCACCGTCAATCACACATACGCCGTTCCCCGTGCCAACCCAGACGCGGCCAACCCTGTCGATTGCAGCGTCGCGCACGTCGTTCGAGCAAAGACCGCCGGCAACATCGAAGTTGGTCCAGCCGGCGCCGTCGAACTTGGAAACGCCGCCGCCCGTTGCGAACCATTTGTTGTCGTCAGGGTCGATCAGGACCGCGCGAACGTCATTTGACAGAAGACCGACAATCGTTGACTCCGTCACCCAGAAACTCCCGCCAGAATCAATGCTCGCAATCCCGCCAGCTGTGCAGACCCACTTAGTTCCCGCAGAACCGATCGCTATGTCCCGAACGTCGCTCGAAAGAAGTGCAGAATTGACCTCCTTGTAAATCGTCCAATCATCGCCGTCGAACGCCAGAAGGCCGCCTTGTCCGCCGAACCAGTGAATACATTTCCCACCAACGTTCTCGACAACCATCGCGGCGAAGGCGTCCTCAATCATTGGTTCGTCGGCAGCGATGTGTTGATAGGTCGTCCATAGGTCGCTCTTTCTAACAGCGACTCCCTGATCAGTTCCAAACCACACGCCATCTGAAGCGAAATCAATAGCGGAGACGTTGTTGCTTGGCAAGCCGTCAAGCACAGATATTGCTGACCAAGAACCGCCCGGACCAAGTATGCTGACACCCTGATCAGTCCCAAACCACTTGACATGGCCCTCGTCAACCGAGACTGAGTTCACTGTGTCCGATACCAGCCCGCTGTTGGCCACCGTGTAGTTAGTAACAGTCGAGGGCAGCGCGCCCACGATTACGAAGACCCCGTTATCCTGAGTGCATACCCACTTGTTCCAGTATTCATCGCCCGCAATCTCCGGATCAGGATCAACGAACTCAACCGCCATTCTGAACGGCGCCATCACCAGGCCCGGGTTCCACCAGTTCGTTCCATCAAAGATGGTCATGCCATTGGCGCCGCCAAACCACTCATACCATCTGCCTGCCTCGAAGTGTGAGGTGATGTCGGAGATGGCATCGGAGACGAGGCCGCTGTAGCCGACCATTCCGCTCGAATCGAGCCTGTTGACGCCGGAATCCCGGGTCCCAAACCAGTACGCTGCTCTCCCCTGCGTCTCAATGCTCGTTATGTAGTTGCTCCCAAGTCCGTCGCCCAAGTGCAACTCAAACTCATCACCATCAAAGGCCAAGACGCCCCCGGAAGTGCCGATCCAAACGTTACCGGACGCGGCGCAGCCAAGTGCGTAGCCCATATCGGTCGTCAGGCCAACTGCCCCGGAAGAGGCGACATTGAATACTAGAGTCTCCGAGCCATGAATCCTGTTAAGACCCTTATCAGTCGATATCCAGACATAGCCATCAGAAGAGACAACGATGTCCGTTACGTAGTCAGAGCTCAGGCGACCATTGGTGCCCGTGTAAGAATACCAGCTGCTCCCGTCGAAGCGGCTTGCGCCCTGATAGGTCCCAAACCAGTAATTGCCATCGACGTCCTTGGCAATGCTGGAAACCCTGTTAGCGACAAGTCCGTGCTGGACCTTGTATTGGTGCCAGCTCTCGTCGCTGATGTTCATGACGCTCACGCCGAAGTCAGTGCCGACGAACAGCTCGTCCGTATCCGGATCAACGAAAAGCGACAAGACGTGAGGCGAAGCTAAGTCGCTGTTGTAGGGTGTGTAGGATTTCCAGTTGACACCATCGTAAACCGACACCCCGATCTCGGTGCCAATATATTTGTCCAGCGTTCGCGGATCGATCGCGATCGCGCTAATGCTGTTGGTCAAAAGGCCGCTGTCATCGCGGGTGAACGTCTCAAACTGCTCGCCGTTGAACATGCAGAGGCCAACATCCGTCCCAAACCAAACCGTGAGGCTATCGCACGCCAGAGCAGTAATGTCTCCGGAAGGTAGCCCATCGGCCTGAGTATAGAATGCCACGTTGCCGGCCGAATCAATCCGGGCGGCCCCGTTGCCATTAGTTGTCCCACACCACACTTTGCTGCCTTGAACAGCTATATGGCGAACATCACAAGTTTGAGAGTAGTTTATCCACTCTGCGAACCCCGCAGCCGCAACGCTCAATGTGAAAATCAGAGCCACAAGAAAACAAACTCGTCCCCGCATCCCATATTCTCCTATATTGGGCCTCTTAGGCGAAGCGAAAACCTTTGTCATAGCCAAACAGGAAGTCAGATACTTGATCTCGATTTAAAACGTCCCCAGTTACCCTACATAAGCAAAAAAACTTCAACACATGCAACAAGCCCCTATCAAGTGCCTTCTATTGGGCTAAACCCGCCAAACACACAGATTGCCCAATCTATCTCTACCAGCCAGAATACTACGGACTCAAGAATGGCCTGTCAAGGGTTTTCACCTTGAGCACCAACCGCACTTGAACGCTATTGTAAAAGTCCTCAACTCACACAACCAACATCACTCACGCAGCTTGCCGCCGAGGCGCCTCGACAGCTCGTCAATTATCTTCTGGTGCTGCTCGAACGCCTCTCCCACCGTAAGCGTCCTGTCCCTCGATCGGTATTTGATCGAATAGGCAAGGCCGATACGATCAGACGGAATCTGTTCCCCCTGATACCGATCGAACAGCGTTACATTCTCCAGCAACTCGCCACCGACCTCTCGAATTATGGCCTCCGCCTCGGCATCCTGTGTCCCCCTTGGCAGCGTAACTGCAAGGTCCAAAACCACCGCAGGGAATGCCGCATAACGCTTGTATTCTCTAGACGGCAAGGTCATGTCCTTCGCAATGTGAAGATCGATCTCGGCAAAGTAACATTCAGGCGAAAGATCAAACGATTCGGCAACATCCGGCCCCAGCTTGCCCAAGAAACCGACTGGCTCCGACCCAAGGCTCACGGAAAAGCTCCCGCCCCGCTCGGCAAACGGAAGTTCGTGCGGCTCGATCTTAGCCGACGGCAGATGAAGGTCCTCGAGCATCCTCTCTACAATCCCCTTAAGGTGATAAAAGCTCCCATCACCTTCACTCCGGGCCCAGTTGAACGGCAGGGGGTCGCCGCAGCCAACTATGCACACATGCATCTGCTCATCAGGAGTCACCTCGCCTCGATCAATGAATACATTCCCAAGCCCAAAAAGCCAGTGGTCAAGCTCCTTATGCCTCGCATTGTGCGAGGCGCAGTTCAAGACGCCCGGCAGCATGAATGTCCTTAGCATGTCCTGATCACCGCTAAGCGGGTTCATCAACCGCACCCCGGCTCTTAAGGGATCATCTTGGGCAATGCGGCATCGGTCCAGGAGACCCTCCCCCATGAGGCTCAATGTCCAGACCTCACACAGGCCCAAGCTCTTCAGCGAATGCTTGACCTGCCTCATCAGCTGGACATCGGGATTCAGCCGCCCAGTGAACAGCCTCGCCTTCGGGAGCTCTGCCGGTATCCGGTCGTATCCGTAGGCCCTTGCGATCTCCTCAACCAGGTCCTCCTCCCGGCTAACATCCGGACGGAAGGAAGGTGGCTCAACCCAGATCTGGTCTGATTGCTCGACGTCAGCATCCTTGCCAATGCCAAATCCGAGCGCAAGAAGTATCTTCTCCATCGCATGCGGCTCGATCTTCGTCCCAAGAACACGATTAACCCGCTCCGGCCGAAAAGTCACACACCTCGGCCGATAAGGCACCGGATACGACTCAATCGACCCTGCCAAAACGCTCCCACCGCACAGCTTCGCAATCTGTGACGCCGCCAACCGACTGACCTTCTCAAGCGCACAGATATCCGCCCCACGCTCAAAACGGTAGGAAGATTCTGTTGAGAGCCCGAGCCGCCTCGAGGTTCTCCTTATCAAAGGCGGGTCGAAGTGGGCGCACTCCAGAAAGACGCTCGTGGTAGAATCGCTTATGGCGGTGTCAAGCCCGCCCATCACACCCGCGATCGCCACCGGCCTTTTTGAATCGGCGATTACTAGCACGTCAGGATAAAGCTCGCGCTCCTCATCATCCAGAGTTACAATGCGCTCGCCTTTCCCCGCAAATCGAACCACCACGGCCTTGTCAGCGAGCTTGCCCAGGTCAAAACAGTGTGTCGGTTGCCCCGTCTCCAGCATGATGTAGTTGGAGAGATCAACAACTGCGTTGATCGGACGTAGCCCTACCGCTAAGAGCCTCCGCCTCAGCCAAACTGGCGACTCCCCGACTGTAACACCGGTTATCACACGGCCTATATACCGAGGACAGGCCTCAGCCTCGCGAACCTCCAGAATCGCTGCATCCTCCACAGCGCGACCGGCCTCGGACAGTTTGACTTTCCTGACCCGAAGCGGCTTGTCAACCAAAAGCGAGACCTCTCGTGCTATCCCGAGCACGCTGAGGCAGTCCGGACGGTTCGGCGTGATCTCGAGGTCCAGAACCGTATCATCTAGCTCGAACCCCTCATCACAAGAGAGCTTGACGAGCGACGCAGCCTCCGCCGACTCCCGCTCAGAATGCACGCTCTCAACCTCTTGACCGAGAAAGGTCAGCCCCCTAGAGAGCTCCTCCACACCAAGAGCAAAATCCACAAACTCCCGGAGCCACGAAACCGTAACCTTCAATTACCAACCATCCCCAGAATGTTTACTAGACTCACTTACTGCGCATCCACTCGCAAGAGCCTATGCCTGCGAGGCGCTATCAGTCGCGCTCAGCCATACTAAACCCGCAACATCTTGTAGAACCAATAACACAATACACTATCTATTCCCATGTTTTCAACCAGAATGATGATCAGTCGCGCAAATCCCCAAGCGAGCAAATAACTCGGTAAACGGCTTAATGCTGCTGATTGCATATCGTAACAAACAGAGGATTTGTTTACGATGCCGCCTGTTTGCCCCAGCGACTTGGGCCGGGCAAAAAACCGGCAGCCAGCGACACCTCGTCGCGTCTCGCTCCCAGGATTCGCGCATCCGTTCATCGCCTCATTTATGCCCCGGCCGGCTGCGATTCCAAAAGAGCTAATCAGGAGCGCCGGTGAAAGCAAGTATAAATAGCCAGCCAATGAGCCAAAGCACCACAATAGCCGCTGATAACGGGACCTGCCTGAACCCCCGGAACATGCGAGAGTATGTGCTCGCCGTTATGAACAACACGCTCATGACCACAACCAACAGTCCGGTCAGGACGTGCACTTCACTCACATAGGCCAGAATGGGTCCCTTTGTAAAAAACAGGTCGGCCAGGAAAAAGGTGGCGATGTTGAATATGTTGCTCCCGAAGACGTTCCCGATCGCCATGTCAACAGAACCGATCTTGACCGCAGCGTAGCACACAGTAAGCTCCGGCAGTGACGTGGCGACCGCGAGAAAAAGAGTGCCGACTATGCTTTGTCCCAGAACGAGCTGTGCGCCGAACAGGTGGATGGGGACCTGAGCGAGTGTGTGGCCCAGCATTACCATCCGCCACCCAGCGAGCACGATTATCGCGCTGGCGACGCCGAACTTGACACAGATGTTTGGGAGATTCTCCTCTTTGTATGACTGCGACTCGGCGCTCGCTGCGCTCTTGTGGCGCTCGTCGAGAAAAATAAGAAACATACATAGGAAGTATAGGAATAGTAGCAGGATGCTGCCGACTCCTACTGGCAGCCGCATGAGCTCGTTGAGTAAGGTTTCACATGATGCGAGCTTGTAAAGCAGGATCACAAGAAGAGCCACAAGCATCATTAGGCCGTTGAGGCTGCCGGAGAGCAAGTGCCTGGTGCCCTTGCCGGCCCAAACGGCCCTGCGAGGCATCACGAGGCCCAGGATGCCAAGTATTGCCAGATTGAAGAGGTTGCTGCCGAACAGGTTGCCGGCGGCCATGTCCGGAGCCCCGATACCCCCGGCCGTGCAGCTCGTTATCATCTCCGGCATCGAGGTAATGGCGGCCAGCAGCACAAGACCGACCCAGGTTGAGCCAATCTTGAGCTTCTTGCCGATGATGTCGCCAAAGCGGGATAGCCTCGTCCCCGCGATGAAGATTGCGACACCACAGACAGCGAATTGCGTCCAAAGGAAATTGCTGTTAACCCAGGCCTGCACTGCTCGCCCCAGTTGAACCAAATAAGCACTCGGTAAGCTTTGAGGTGAACAATAGGCAACCGTTGGGAGCAAGTCAACCGCCGCGGGCCGCCAAGTTGCGCGCTACGGTCCAAGTCACTTCTGCCGGCTGCATAGGCAATCTGATTCTGCGGGATGCTTGTCGAGCTTGACATTTGCGCCGGCCAGCCCATATTGTTAGGCCGGATTGACGCTGTTATGGTCGCACAGTCGGTTTATCAAAATGCGTGCTGGGAAGTCGTCCAGGGGTAGGACACGTGACTCTGGATCACGGAACCGGGGTTCGAATCCCTGCTTCCCAGCCAACTGTTTGGTGTGGCCCCTTAGTCTAGTGGTAAGGACGAGTGGTTCTCAGCCATTAAACAGGGGTTCGATTCCCCTAGGGGCCGCCATTGACTCTCGGCGTTGGCGCATTCTGCCCTGCGCGTAGCGGTGAGCAGGGCATTATTGAACATATTAAAACTACAGCCCGCACCAACTGCCGAGGAACCATATAGAGGTGGAGGCATCTATTCTATTGAGAGCTCCAACTGCGCTCGAACCAAAAAAATCGCTCGGCCAGGTCTTCCTTAACGACCGGAACCTTCTCGAGAAAGTCGCCGAACTCGCCGAAGCTCGCGACGAGATCGTGGTCGAGATCGGGGCTGGCGACGGCCGGCTCACCGAGCGCCTCGCTCGTGATGCGAAGCTCGTCTATGCTGTCGAGATGGACAGAGGCCTGTTTCAGCGACTCGAGGAACGTTTCGACGGTAGCCCTACTGTCATCCCGCTGTGCAGGAACGCCAAAGAACTCGATCTTTCAGACGATGTGTTTACACATACTTGGGGCAAGAAGGTCAAAGTTGTCGGCAATCTTCCCTACTGCTCGTTCGTCAGGATTCTGCTTACTTTGATGAATCAGATGGAGCGGATCGAAGACATTCGCATAATGGCTCAGAGGGAGATTGCCGAGCGGCTGACGGCGGTCCCGAACACGGCGCAATATGGCCGACTGAGCGTTACGGTGCAGGCTAGGGCGCGCGTGCGCTGGCTTCTTACGCTCCCTCCACAGGCGTTCTGGCCCATGCCGAAGGTTCATTCGGTCCTCCTCGCCATAACGCCCAAACAGCCGCCATTTGCATCTAAAGAGCTGCTGGATACGTTCGACGTGTTCGTGACCGCTGCATTTGCGCACAGGCGAAAGACGCTGCTCAATTCATTGATGCGAAGCACGACCTTGCGGGACCACAAAGAGCTCCCCGAACGGCTGTTAGCCGAGTTTGGCTTTCCTGCAACATGCAGGGCACAGGAGGTTCCTGTCCGCGACTACGTCAATCTCGTGAACAGATTGACTCGAGCCGACCCTACGTGAGTTGAGAAGGACCATACATGAAACACCAAGCATCGGACAGTTCCGTGGCGCTGCTATTCTCTGGTGGGCTGGATTCCACGCTCGCGGCAACGGTCTTGGGAAGGAGTTACGACATTGTCCATCTGATCTCGGTCTCGAGGGGATACGGCCACACGAAGATCGAGAGGACCGCCGCGCGGCTCGAGGAGCTGAAAAGCCGGGTAGATGGCGCAGAGTTCACCCACACAATCATCTCGGGCAAAGAGCTTTTCAGGACAATAGTCCTGCGCACTCTTGCGAAGGACATCGTCAGGTTCAGGGGCTTGTTCGTGATTTGCGTCGGCTGCAAGCTCGTGATGCACACAATCGGCACGATCTACTGCCTCGAGCACGGGATACCCAACATCGCTGACGGCGCTTCGGGCGCGACAGTGTGGATGTCGGACCAGGCACCCGTAACGCTCGAGGGGTATAGGCAGTTGCACGAGACCTTTGCTATCCGCTATTCTAATCCCGTCGTGGAGATCACTGACAGAGAACATGCACGCGAGGCGCTCAGGCAGCTTAGCATCAGGACGGGCCGGAAGGTTGCGGGCCGGGACTTGGGCACGCAGCCGGTTTGCTACTACGGGGATACTTTGACGTTTCTTCGTGAATCCCTCTTTAAGGTCTCGCTGCCTGTCTCCGATAAGGCAATTGGTGAGTACATAGCGCTAAAGATGCCAATGTTGATAAAGCACGTTCACCGGCATTTTGAGCTGGTGGGCCAGAACGTTTCTGATAGAATAAGATTGCTATCAGAGTTAAAGGACGTTTAACGACGTAGCAGCTACGATATGGACTGTTGATGTATAACGAGCCACTTAAACGGAGCAACCATGCTTTTTAGGTGTGATCACTGCGGCGCAGAGTTCCAAGCCGACGCCCGTAAGATTCCTAATCCCAAGGTGAAGTTCAAGTGCAGCAAGTGCAAGGTAGGCCAGCTGGTGCTGGTGCCCAACTCAGACGCTTCCGGCAAGGAGAGGCCGGCGGCCGGGCCGGTAACCTCTCGTATGGCCAGCAAACCCGCTGTCAAGACGACCGCGCCATCCAGCCCCCAAGAGGCGAAGAAAATGCTCACGCAAGTCAAGGACTTGCCCAGCCTACCGTTCGTCGCAACGAAGGTGATGCAGCTCACCACCTCGCCGAACACCACAATGAAGCAGATGGAGGAGGTCATCCTAAAGGACTCGGCGCTCGCCTCCAAGGTCCTCAAGTACTCGAACTCTGCCCTATATGGGCGGTCCGGCCAGATAACGAGCATGACAGACGCCCTCGTGCTTCTCGGCTTCTCGACGGTCAAAACGATTGTCATCGCCTCGTCCGTCAAGAGCATGCACCCCTCTCCTGGCCACGGATATTCCGCCGCCGGCAAGACACTGTGGGCACATTCGATCGAGTCTGGCATCGCGGCGCGACTCTTGGCCAAACAGAGGAGAAAGGACCTGGTGGAAGAGGCTTTCATTGTGGGCCTGCTGCACGACATCGGCAAGAACATCATTGAGAGCAAGCTGCCCGGCTACGTTAGGGAGCTGATCGCCCTGAAGAAAAAAGGCGACCTAACCTTCGAGGAGATCGAGGAGCAGGTCCTGGGCATCAACCACTCCGAACTTGGCGCGATCCTGTGCCACAAGTGGAACTTCCCGGAGATTCTGGAGAAGGCCATTCAGTTCCACCATCACCCAAGCTCCAACAAAAAAGAACCTATTCTGTCCCACTTAGCCTGCGTATCCGACGCAATCTCCTATCACCTCTCGACGCCTCCGGTCAACCAGCCTGAAAGCGAAGCGGACATACTGGAGCTCGAGTCAAGCGCGTTCCTGGAACTTGACATAGACACCTTTCAGGAGATCGTCAAGGAGGTTCAAGAGACGGTCGAGAGAGACAGGAAGACCTTCGACCTTTAAGACTAGCCGCTGGCTTCTGGCCGTTCACACGCCCTCGCCTGCACAACACCCAAACGCCACGCTTGCTCACACTCAGGACCCTAAGGTCGAATCGCGTTTCACCATCGCTTGGCTGGTGCGGCTTGCGCCGCCGCTACCGTCCGATGGTCTCGACACCTCCCATGTAGGCAACCAATACTTCTGGGACCTTGACCGAGCCGTCGGGCAGCTGATAGTTCTCCAAAATGGCCGCCAATGTCCTCCCGACCGCGAGTCCCGAACCGTTCAAGGTATGCACAAAACGCGATTTCCCGTCCTTCGGCTTATATCTGATGCCTGCCCGCCTCGCCTGAAAATCGGTGCAATTGCTGCAAGACGATATCTCTCGGAACCGTTTCTGAAACGGGAACCACACCTCAAGGTCGTAGGTCTTGGCGGACGCAAACGTAAGATCGCCCGTGCACAACGAGACAACGCGATATGCCAACCCCAGCCTCTTTAGCACTACCTCTGCGTCGCTCGTAAGCTGCTCGAGCGCATCCCAGGACGCCTCAGGCGTCGTTATCTTGACTAGCTCGACCTTGTTGAACTGGTGCAGGCGCACAAGACCTCGTTGGTCCTTGCCGTAAGTCCCAGCCTCGCGGCGGAAGCACGGGGTGTATGCCGTGAGGTTCAGGGGTAACTGGCCCTCCTCGAGCGTCTCCTCCCGGAACAGGTTTACAAGCGGGACCTCGCCCGTTGGAACCAGAAACAGCCCAGGCCATTCGTCGCTTCGGAACGGCTCATTAGCCCGATCCGCTATCTGTGCCGGGCCGAGGCAATAATACATGTCGTCCTCGAGCTTCGGGACTTGACCTGAGCCAAAGCAGGTCTCGTAGCTAACGAGAAACGGCGGGATAATCTCCCTGTAACCATGCTCGTTCACGTGCAAATCGAGCATGAAATTGATCAACGCTCGCTCCAGGCGCGCCCCAAGACCCTTGTTGACCACAAATCGGGAGCCAGACATCCTCGCCGCACGTTCAAAATCTAAAATATCAAGCGCAGTACCCAAGTCCCAGTGAGCCCTCGGCTCAAAATCGAACTTCGCTATCTCGCCCCACGTGCGGACCTCGACGTTGCAGGACTCGTCTTTCCCGACCGGCACATCGTCATGCGACAGATTAGGAATAACCCGCATGAAATCGCTGAGCTGCGTTTCGACCGCCCGCAATTCCTTCTCAAGCGATTTGACCTCGTCGGAGACCTTCCGCATCCTGTCGATCACTCTCTCCCGCTCGCCCTGTGGTACGTCTTTCCTAGAGATACGCTGCGACACCTCGTTCCGGTCTCGCCTGAGCTGCTCAACTCTCGCCAACATGTCCCTTCGCCTCGCATCAAGCGACGCGAACAGGCCGAAATCAAGCTCGCTCTGCCGCTCCTCGGTCTTACGTCTAACCAAGTCCAGATGTTCGCGCACAAACCGCAAATCAAGCAATTCCGAAATCCTCTCAGATCATTTTGACCCAAACGCCCCAGGGACTAAGCCCCGGGGCGAAGGGTCGAGTGGAGGCGCCTTTTCGGCACCACCTAACATATTACTATCAAACAACGGCAGGTCAAGGTTCACGCTTACGCCACCGCCAATGCTACGGCGCACAAGTTATCAGTCGCCACCTGTAGGCTGCAACCTGAAAACGCTGGCGCAAAAGTCCCGGGACAGCATTCCGTAGGGGCGCTGCTTGCCGGAACAGCCCAAACATCAGATGGACCGGGTGGGCGACCGCCTTTTTGGAGTGCGGTGGCTTGACACCGCTTTGGCTCGCCGCGGCTTGACGCGGCACGGTGTTTTGTGCGAGAACAAGTGGAATTAAGATTGAGGTGATGCTTCGTTCGGCTCCCCGCAGGGGGGCCACAATAGTAGCCGTAGGCGCCGGCCGAAGGCCCAGCCTACGGAATCTGGCCCCACACACGTCCCCGACCCTGGAGGGGTCGAACAATTATGAGGCGCACGGACGTTGTGCAGCCCCTTCAGGGCTGGAAGGTGTTTTTCGCCGTTCCTGATCCGTGGGTTTGCACCCACGGCTATTCACATTATCCCCTTTCAGGGGATTCGCGGATTCGTAGCAGCTGCCAAGCGCCGGAACCGAAAACGGCGCCATGAACCACTCCAAGATAGAATGAGGAAACTCCTCAATGCCCGCCAGTTGACACGCACCTCAACTGACGGTATTTTTATGAATAATGCTCGCTCTAGTCGAGTGTGCAAGTATTATGCGCCCCAGTGATGGGCCTATGAATGAGGTAAGGAATGTTTCCTACTGGGCAATCGCTGTTTGCAAGCAAGATACCCTTATTTTCCAAGCTGGCCGCAAACTCGACGTTTACCCCCCTTCAGCAGGTCTCAGCCAGCCTGCTCCGTTTCAACTGGGCTCAGGTGAACGCCGGGCATTTCCTGTCCGACCTAGCGTTCTTTGGGCTGGGATTCCTGCTTTTAAGCCTCGCCATGAGCTACGGGAAACAGTTTGCCAGAAGGGGCTTCGGCGCTATGCTGCTAAGAGCTGGCCGCGTATGGGGAGCTCTTTGGTCCGCTGTGGCCGCGCTCTGTCTGGTCGTGGCCGCCATCGACCTTAGTCGCTTGCCAATCTCAAGCGGCGTCGCAATCATCTGGACAGCAGTCCTCGCAATCGTCGGCGCAGCGCTCTTCATCCTATCACTCTCAAGCTTCAAGAGCCGGGACTCGGGTCGCTTGCCAATGCGCAGATCAGAAACCGCTGTAAAAGCGTCCGGCTTCGTCATTGCTCTTGGCTGCGCCTCGTTACTCTGGGTAGTTGATTTCCCGCCTCAGACGTCGCTTGGCTGGCTCGTCGTCCAGCTTCTGATTCTCGGCATCCCAGCCGGCGTTGGCTTTCTCCTGCCCACTCGCGAGGCGCTGAAGGCGACTCAGGAGAGCCCCGAGCCGGACCTCAAGGGCGCTCGCTACTTCAAGCGCTGGGATTTCGTCTTGCTCGTCGTGTTTGGCTCCATGCTGATTCTCGCAACGCGGGCCGTACCGGAGCTTGGCCAGAACAACATCCTACCGCTCATCCAAGCGCTGCTGCTCGCAATTTGCCTGTTCAACCGAGCGCCGCAAAGTGAGATCGCCGAGCGCCCGAGAGAACTGTTCGGCAACGTCCTTAGCGCGATGATCGTCCTTCAGTTTGTCCTGCCTCTCGGGTGGTTCGCATCTCTCCATCCGCCACAGCCAGTCCATTTTACTGCATATCTCACCAATTATCTAACACTTGCCTTCGCTGCACTGCTCGTGGCGTTGGTGCTCAGTCTCCGTGTCCTTCCAAAGGGCGAACAATTGGCTAGACCCTGGTTTCGGATGGCGCGATTCTGGGTGCTGGCCGGACTTGTTGCCGTTATTCTGCTCGGCCCTGATTTTGGATTTATCGTTTGGACCTCTGGGCCGATCTCGGAGCCAAAACTAGACCTACAGTCAGTGATAATTGTTGCCGTTTTGGCGTGCCTGGCTTTCTTCACACGGCGACGCGACCTGAGGCGCAGCATCAGGTTCACCCTAGTCGGCGCATCATTTGTCTTCGCCCTCACGGCTTTCGTTGGGTGTCGCTTACCCGGGAAAGAACGCCTCGCCTCCATTATTATACAGTTTCTGCTGCCATATCGCTATGGCATTGCCATAACATTGGCGCTGCTGCTTGTGGTTCTCACGTTCAAGAAACCGGCGGAGCGCTTCGCTCTTGCACTCAGGGGACGGACGCTAAGAGTGGCCAGCTACTCGCTTCTCATCGTTATCGCACTCCTCTGCCGTGGACTTAGCAGCTTCCCATCCTATCCCATCGGTTCTTGGTACTACTGCTCCGCAGGTCTGACTGAGAACGACCAGCGCGCTTTGAACATCCTCCTACCGGAAAACCCTCCAGAACTCAACTTCCTGAAGGCCTCGTCGTTTCCAGACACGCAGCCTAATCACGGCGCAGACATATACGCCTGGGCCGGCGTAATGCCCCTGCCGATGAGGTTGCCGGAGTATTTCCAATACATACCCAAGATCATGGGGACTCCCCCACAGCTCGTTGTCGGCGCGGCCAGGGTTACGCGAAGCGCAGAGGCCTCTGACGTTCGACTGGAGGTCCTTTATTCACGCCGAGTAGCTGGAACTGGCCTTGCTGACATGGTTAAGTTGCAGCTTCTACCGAACAAGCTGAGGCGCCAAGCGCATGAGAGCCTGAACACTGTCCAGAATGTGGCGAATTGGGCGAGATACTACGATTACCCGCGCGCGATCATCGGGCTTTCCAGCCCCATCAGGCATCCGTCTGGTTTGATTGGAATGGTCGTCTCGATGGCCATCACTTCGCTTGAATACCCGCCCGGACAGGAAGCGCAGAAACTGTTCTGGCGCATTGATGGCATGCCGGGCGTTACTATCTACTGAAGAAGCAGGCAACAGTCGTCGCGATCTGCGACACGCGATGAATTGATGACTCCAGCCATCGCCCGACTTTAGTCGAGGCGATCCAGAAGGGCTACTATAATGCTAGCCCCCGAATTCATTCGGGGGAATTGGGGCCGTCACACACATCCCCTCTTTCCTCTTCAGATCAGGGTTTTGGGGAGGAAGGGGGAGTCGCGGAGCCATCTCCAGGGCCACCCGAATAACTTCGGGTGTTAGTATAATTAGAGCTATCTACATCACCGCGTTGAAACGCGGTGATTCGGAGGAAGGAGCCCAGCGACCCTGCACGCCTCATCGCCGGAGGCGATTCGATGCCGGGCGTTACTATCTACTGAAGAAGCAGGCAACAGTCGTCGCGATCTGCGATACGCGATGAATTGATGACTCCAGCCATCGCCCGACTTTAGTCGAGGCGATCCAGAAGGGCTACTATAATACTAGCCCCCGAATTCATTCGGGGGAATTGGGGCCGTCACACACATCCCCTCTTTCCTCTTCAGATCAGGGTCCTGGGGAGGGAGGAGACAAATGCCTCCCATCCTCAGGCCGCCCGAATAAAGTCGGGTGTTAGTATAATTAGAGGTATCTATATCACCGCGTTAAAACGCAGTGATTCGGAGGAAGGAGCTCCGAGACCCTGCACGCCTCATCGCCGGAGGCGATTCGATGCCGGGCAGCTCATTCCCCAGTGCGAGGGGCATCCGGGGCGCGTCAACGCCGCCGGAGCAGTTTGGCTCCGCGCCTCGCCAAGTCGTGGTCGGACAAAAGGTCCAACTGAGTCAGATTGGTCAATATAATGTCATTGGCCTCATCCTGTCTCCCCTGGGCGTCCAATAGCGCGACGAGCTGGCGGAGTCCCTCATCCCAGAATATGCTCTTGGGGTGGAGCGTGATGAGCCTGCGGAGGGCGACCTCAGAGACCTCAAAGTTCTCTCCCCGCGCCGCAACTTGCGAGGCAAGCAGAAGGAAGGGAGGCGCAAGGCCGTCGCAGAGCTCGAGCCCGACCCTGGCCAGGCTGAGGCCTTCTGCGCCGCCCGCTCGCTGCGCCTCCTCGTAGAGCATGAGGCCGAGGCAGACCCTCGCCAGCTTCCCTCTGGAAAGCCGCAAGGCCGCATCTAACTGGGACAGAGCGCTCGCATCGTTCGAGCAGCGTTTGGCCAAGAAAAAAAGCCTCAGATGAGCTAAAGCCCTGGTCTGATCGTCTCGACTGCTCGACGCAATTGCGGACACCCGCGCTCGCGTGTCATCGCTCAAGCGTCCCATGGCGTCTTGGGCGGCTGGCAGGAAGGCATACTCAGCAGCAGCGTCCAGCAGTTGGCTTACGAAGAGCAGCCCACCCTCGACGTCGCCCAGTTCTCCGTCATATATGTCCAGCACAAGCCCAACCGCCATGGCGCCGTAGGGGGCGTTTCTGGAGGTTATCAAGGCATTGAGCGCCGCCTCGGCGTCCGCAAGCTGGCCCGCCTGTGTTCTGCGTTTAGCGATGGCAAGCAGCATTGCATTAGATACGAATTGCGTGCGGAAAAGCCGCCGCCAGGGCCTGAGCGCAATCGCCGTCCAGCTCTCGACGTGAAAGTCAAACCTCCGAGAGAGCAGCTCCTGCTCAAGGTCGGCGAGCGCCTGTCGCTCCGATTTCGGCCCCAGAAGGACTTCCGCAACTAGTCTGGCGTCGTCGGCGAATGGGCTGTCAAAAAAGCGCTCAGAGAGACTCTTGAGCTGGAGCCGAGGCAGGCTCAACAGCCCAGAGCGAGCACAGGAGCGAACCGCGCGGTCGAGCTCTGCGCCGCCGCGAGCATCACCCCAGAATCCTGCGAGCGCCTCAACTTGGCGCCTCGCCTGGATGCCGTTCCCGATTGCGAGCTTTATCTGGACATCAACGGCAGAGTCCGGGGCGGCGATGCCCGCACTGAGAATGAGCAAAAGGCCAAAAGAGAGGGCTGATGCGAGGCGGATTCTGAATCCACGGTGCGAGAAGACGGCGAACGTCAGGAGCAAGGCCAGCACGAACGCCGCCAGGTGAGCGAGGCAGAGCAGCCTGATGGCGGCATGCCCGTCCCATTCGATAAGCCCGAAAAGCCTGTTTGCGAACCGATAGACAAGCGCCATGGCTGAGAGCGCGATGCCGAGCGCCGAGAGACGGTCTCTGACACGCCTTCGGGCGAGCATGACGACGCCGGGGACGAGCGCCGCGGTGAATAGCAGCAGGTCGGGGAGCGTGTTATAGATCGGCAGTAAAGCCTGCGCGAGAGCCATCCATGCAAAGACGCCGACGTAGGTTGCGAGGGGCCTCATTGAAGCCTCAGTTCCGCCTTTGGCCGTGCTTCGCAGAGAATTGCGAGCCCGCGCACGGCTTGAGCCAGGCTGGACCATGGCCGCCACTTATAGAAACCTATCGGCGCCATTTGGCGATCGCCTTCCAAGCTGAGAAAAACACCAGAACGCCGAGCAGGACCGGCGGGATCAGCACCAGTGCGGCGGCGAATTTTAGAGACCTCCGAAGCCAGTGCAGGACCGGATGCAGGCGCGTCTGCGGCGCGTTTCGGATGTTCTCCTTGCGCAATTGACTGTGCATGACGTCAGGGAGCATATCAGCCCAGGGCGGCGTGCATCAATAGACTCACCATGCACATTCATCAGAAGTTTCCGCACCTCGACGACGAGGTGCAACCTGCGGAATCCGTTCACGTCGGTATCCTCGCGATCTTAAAAGGGGGTCGAACAGCCCATCCACGGGGCTATGTTCAGCACTTTCAGGGAAGCACGAAGAACGTCTTCAGCACAGCAGGTCCAGGTACGATTACGAAAACTCCTTGCGGAAACCAGGAGTTTTCGTATTCCCCTGTGCTGGTTGACCGGTAATGTGGCTATATGAAGGGCTTCAGGGTATGGGAAAGGTGGGATTGAGTTCTGGTGCCTATTGCTTGAGTCCCCTGAAAGGGGGCCACGTGAGTAGCCCCGTGTGAAACGCGGGGTATCTAGCCGACGACGCTGCTCCTAGCTACCTTCGCCATCCGCCAATCGCTTTGCGATTGGCGGATGGCGAAGGGATTTCTTGGTTGTCGCGCATTTCGATCCGCAGGTTGCACCTGCGGCTACTCACGTTCCGCCCCTTCAGGGCGTTCAGGACTGTTTTGGTGGCATTACGATGTGCGATGTCACGTTCTGCCCTTTCAGGGCATTCAGGCAATGCCGTCGAATTTCATCGAGGCCGATTCTCAGATTGTTGAGGCTTTGTAGCCCATGACCCCTAATTCAAGCCCAGACTGCGAGCATCAAAGCGACAACATCGACCGATTACGAAAACTCCTTGCGGAAACAGCTTGACAGACGTGTTGAATTGTGCAGAATAAGATCAGTAAATTGCTTTTTGTGAGGTTGAACGTGGCTTAAAATATGAGCCTTGGGGATTATTCGTGAGCGTTATCGAATAATCTCGCGAAGTTAATTGGCGCTGTCTCGGAGCGCCGAAGGATGAGAAGATGGGGGACGAAGGCGAGTTTCGCAGCAGACGACTGCCATCGCAGGATAACAGCCGCGTAATCCTGACTACTGACATACCCGGGCCCCTCCGGCCTCTCTATTGGGGGGGGGCAGCATACCACCGCGCACGAGACCCACCCGTATTCCTAGCGCGCATCGTTCACTTTTTCGCAAGCAAATCGAAATCAATTCTAGATGATTCAGCGAGTTCACGAATGAGCTTCTGAAACGCAAGAAAAGGAGATACACGAATGAAGCGACGAAATGTGATTATCGGGCTGTCTGTCTTGATCGTAGCCCTTGCCGTCCTGGTCTTTGCCGGTGAGTTTTACGGCAATGGCATGGTATTGCCCACCTCGGGCTGTGCAGACGACACGCCGTTCCATTGGTACGTTACGTATGCTAAGGGGCCAGGTGAGAGCGCTCCGGAGGTCTACCTGCACGTATACAAAGACGGTGACTTGTATGGTGGGGATCGGATGATGTACATCGATCAACAACAGAGCATCCTCGTCGACTACAAGTATGACGCGACTCTGCCGGCGGGATCCTACACATTTGAGATGTGGACCGATGACGACGAAACGGAGGGGAGCGGGCCTTATGTGTATGAGTGCCCATAAGGGGGCGCTGTAGGCGGGCGGCGGCGGTTGCCGCCGCCCGGGCCCCCCTCTAGACATTTGCGGGGAGTCTTCGGGCTCCCCGCAACAAACGACACATTCAGCTGTAAGAGAGAATAAGGAGGTCTGATTCAATGGTCAATAGGGACATTGACACTATACTGTGGCTGGTGCTCTTGGTTTCGGCCTTTTTCTTTGGACCTGATGTGTGCCTCGCGGGGAGGGTTGAGCTCCTTCACGATGCCGGGCCGCGGCAGGTCATGGCCTACTGGGAGGCCTATGCGAATCCATTCCAGACACAAGGTCTCGCCGTGCAGTTCGAGCCGTCCGGTTTCCCGTGTTTCGTTCGTGAGGTATCCGTGTTCGTCAACTCCACGGCTGAGTTCCGGATTCACATCGTGGACTTCGACCAGGTCGAGCTCTGCGAGGTTGCTACGATCGGGGCTGTGAAGCCGCGTTCCTGGGCCACTTACGTTCTGCCATATCAGGTAGAAGTTGACTGCGATGGCTTCTGGGTCATCGCGGAGATCACGAAGCCACCGGAACCGGGCATTGGAACGACTTATGAGCCAAATGGGGGGACTACCGTTTACACTAAGAACTGGGATTCAGAGAACGGGATCCATTATACGGGATGGGGTGGTAACGGCGGTAACGCGATGATCCGCACGGTGGTTGACGTGCCGGTGCAGGTCGAGTCCATATCAAACCTTAAGGCCGGGAATGACCACCTCTTCGTAACATTCGATTCGCCCATGGACGCGTCCACCCTCAACGCGGAAACCATAACACTCGACGCCGAGCCCTCCGGGAGGATTCTGGGTACTTACGAGTATGATGACAGTCTGACGCGAGTCGAGTTCACGCCGGATTCATCTCTTCAGCCCGGTTTCTTGAGTCTGGAGGTCTCGACTGGGGTCGTGGACATCTACGGGAACCGCCCAAGTTCACCCACACACAGGTTGTTTGTGGTGGGAAATGAGACCGATCAGACGCCTCCCGCGAGACCCGGAGACGTCTCGGTCCAGACTGAAGATGCAATAGTCGTTAGGTGGAACGCAGTGCCACTTGCGGATGCTGCCGGCTACTATCTGTACTCGGGGCCTTGGCAACCGGGAACTACTGAGGAGCAGTGGCTGGCAAACGCTTCGAAGACCGACGTGGGCGACGTTACGGAAACGCCGGTTCTAGTCGCTCAGATGGAGTCCCACTACCGAGTTGGGGTGGCCGCCTATGATACGCCTCG
>DATLAJ010000140.1 GCA_035527515.1 bacterium | reverse complement strand
AATCTCATCAGATTAAAAAGTGGAGCTGGGGGGACTCGAACCCCCGACCTCCTGAATGCGAATCAGGCGCGCTCCCAACTGCGCCACAACCCCACTTGGCTCATTCAACGAGTATAACAATACTAATGAGAGGAAGGTTTTGGCAAGAGGCGAGCAATGGGAACCACGGAACCTGGCTTTCGTTGGCGCTTGGGCCGAATCGTTCAGGGCTTATCGCTCTGCGACGAAAAAAAGCCGAAAATGGCCCATACAGATGTAGTTACACAACCATCAGATTAAAGCTATCCCCATTGTCAAGACCACGAATCGGTCAAATTAAGGTGGAGATGTCCTGATTGGTCTGCCGTAACGGAGGGAGAGCGTAGCCCGACCACAGTTACGGCAGAAGTGGCATCCGAGCCGCCAATCACCTCCCGGTTGTCAAAATACACCTCCGCGGGCGTGCGCCACTCCTTATTTACAGGAAAGCTAGGACATGACCCAGCGTGTCCCACTTGCACCACAGCATGACATGGGGTCGTAGCGTAGCGGAGAGCCTCTGCTGCTGAGTTACTGGAAGGGGCAGATTGAGCGGGAGATGTGCCTCGTCCTTAGGCTCTCCAAAACCTTCTTAGATGCGCTCCTTGCAATCGCTCTGGACGGGGGGTAGCCTTGCTTTATGCCAAGTAGGATGAGGGTCAGTTCTAAAGCGTTTCTTCCCTCGCAGGTTCTCGCTGGGAGCTTTGCGGGGGCGATATTGGTTGGCTCGATCCTGTTGTACCTGCCATTCTCGTCAGTTACCGGCCACACTGACTATATCGATTGCCTCTTCACTGCGACGTCAGCGACGTGTGTTACGGGGCTGGTTGTGGTCGGAACAGGGAGCCATTTCACGGTCGTAGGACAGACAATCATTCTAATCCTTATTCAGATCGGCGGCCTCGGGATCATGACCGCCGGCATCTTCATGACAATGCTGTTCGGGAGGTCCTTATCGCTGCGAGAACGTGCAATAATAAGGGACACACTCAACCCAGTCCGCACAAAAAGGCTCCCTGTCGTGGTCATCTATGCCGTCCTCTTCACGTTCCTCACCGAGGCGGTTGGAGCGGCCATCCTGTATCCAGCCTTCAGACCTATCGTCGGAAGCCAGAAAGCTTACGGAACCGCGGTCTTCCACTCCATCTCAGCCTTCTGTAACGCTGGCTTCTCGACGTTCGACACTAATCTCGAGAAACTTGGCTCGTTCCCCACGATAGCGATGACGATCATGGCGCTTTTGATCGTGGGTGGCCTGGGCTTCTTCGTCATCCTTGACCTTATCTCAGGGCTCAAAAGGAAACTGACAGGGCGGCAGCTGAAGAGAGCCCCTCTTTTCACATTGCACACGCGAATCGTGCTTGGAGTTACCGCTGGCCTTCTGCTTCTAGGCACGTTGGGGCTATTCCTCTTGGAGAACGGCCACCTCTTCGAGCGAATGGACGTGTCGCATTCCCTCAGCGCCTCGCTCTTCTTGTCTGCGACCGCAAGGACAGCTGGCTTCTCAACTGTGCCTACGTCAAACCTGAGCGATGCATCCCTCTTCCTCCTGACGCTTCTGATGTTCATCGGGGCCTCGCCTGGTTCAACTGGCGGCGGCATAAAGACTACAACGTTCGCCCTGATCGTGCTCTTCGCCATCGCAAGGATAAGAGGCAGGTCCCACGTTAACGTCCTGGGAAGGAGAATCCCTGAGCGCGTGATCAACAAGAGCTTGGCAATCGTCTCGCTCTCGATCTTCGTGCTGGCCATCTTGATTCTGATGCTGCTTGTGCTAGAGAGGGACAATCAAACTGACCCCTCGTTCATGCAGATTGTCTTCGAGGCGGCAAGTGCGTTCGGGACGGTGGGCCTTTCCACTGGTATCACCTCTACCTTGACTTCTGGTGGCAAGCTGGTGATCATATTGTTGATGTTTTTGGGCAGGTTAGGGCCGTTGACGATCGCGACGTTGGTCGCCGCGCGGGCCCGCACAGCGAAGTATTCTTTCCCTGAAGAAAACGTCATGGTGGGGTGAGATGGGCAAATTTGCCGTCATTGGATTGGGCTCGTTCGGCGAGTATGTGGCCAAAAGCCTGATGGCTCGAGGCAACGAGGTGCTGGTCATCGATAGGGACCCCGGGAAAATCCAGAAGGTTAAGGACTTCGTCTCCAGCGCAATGACCGCCAACGCAGCGGACAAGGAGTTTCTCAACGAGGCCGACATTGCGGACGTTGAGGCCGTCATAATCGGCCTGAACGAAAGGGACATGGCCGCCAGCATTCTCGCTACCATGTATCTTAAAGAGATGGGCATCAAGAAGATCGTCGTCAAGGCAAGCAGCAGTGACCACAAAACGATACTTGAGAAGGTCGGCGCAACAGAGACCGTCTTTCCGGAGCGCGAAGTTGCCGAGCGCCTTTCCTCGAGCATATCCTCGTCGAACGTTTATGACCAGATTCCGCTTGCAGACAATTTCGGCATTCTCGAGCTAGTAGCGCCGGCCAAATTCGTCGTCGATCATCTTGAGAGCCTCGACATGCGAGCCAAATACGGGGCTCAGGTGCTGTTTCTAAGAAGGCCGGTCAGACATCTTTCTTCTCAGGAAAAGCCCAAGGTCGAGGACTGCGAGGTCGTCTTCCCGGACAAGGGAACAGCCGTCAAGCCGGGCGACATACTTATCCTCGCTGGCTGCACGGAGTCCCTTGAGAAAATCAAGGGGATGAAACCATCGGTGGGGTAGGAGAGCTGTTACGGCCACAAGATGCGGTCATCTTGAATTTGAGACCGGCCGAATCATCCCGACCGGTGCGGCAGCGCGAAGGAGGCCTTAACTTGCGACAAGAGGTATGACAATTGACCAATGAAACCGTTATCTCCAAGAACGACCTGGAGCTCGCCCTCAAAGAAGGGAAGAGATTCGGCTCACTGATCCTAACCGAAAAGGAGCTCAGGAACATCCACGCCGAGCAGGCTGACCTGAGGCTAGCCTTTCTTGACAACAACGACCTTCAGGGCGCAGACCTTCGAATGATCAACCTGAGTTTCTCCAGGCTCACGTTCTGCAAGCTGGACTACGCGGACCTTTCCGCCGCCAACCTCACCTACACGAGCTTTTACGGCGCCTCGCTCCGCCATACACGGCTTGTTGCGGCGTTCCTGCCGAGTGCGTATCTTCAGCGGGCAGATCTAACGGGTGCACAATTGAAGCACGCCTACGCCATCCGTGCAGTTTTTAAGGAGGCCAACCTGAAGTCATCTGTTCTCTCCTTCTGCGACCTCTCGGACGCTTGCCTGGATGGGGCAAACCTAACGCGTTGCACCCTTGAGGAATCATCCTTGAAAGCATCGTCTATGGTGGGCGCCTACTTACGCCAGACCAACCTCAGGGGCACTAACCTCAAAGCCGCAATCATGGACAGCTCCGTCGTGATCAGCTGTGATCTCACGTCCGCAACGTTGCTCAGAACTTCTTTGAGGCAAGCACTGCTTCGGAACTTGACCGCTACAAAAGCCAATCTGGCCGGCGCATCGTTCGTAAGCTCATGGATAGAAAACTGCGATCTCTCAAAATCGAATCTGTCCAGATGTGATTTCTCCTCTGCACATATCTCGGACAGCTCCTTCGACGAGGACTATCTGAACTTCTCATCCTTCGCAGGCGCAAGCTTGACCAACTGCTCCTTCGCCAACGTCCACCTTGAGAGCGCCGACTTCAGTGGCGCAACGCTCGTGAACGTTGACTTCGACGGAGTTAACCTGAGCACTGTGAAGGGTCTTGACGCTGCTCACTGATGCTTCTGTCGTCGCGGCCAGTCCTTGATCTTGGCCCGTTATCGGCAGATGACAGGCGCGCCTCAAGAGCAGTAGCTTTGAAAAGCGCACGGCATTTCGTTAGGATGTTGATGGTCGCGTATTGGTTGTTTGGAAGAGCTACTCAATGTCGGTAGGCCTGACATGAAACGACTTAGCAAACCTGAAATAAGGGTCGGCATATTCCTCATTGTCGGCATTGCACTGTTTACTGGTTTTGTTTTCTCTGTTGGAGAACAAAGCCGTATCTTCGAGCCAAAATACAGGCTATGGGCGTATTTTGCACGGGTGAGTGGGCTCGTGGCCGGAGCCCCGGTGATGCTCGAGGGGGTTGACGTCGGATCGGTGGAGGACATCGAGCTGCTCCTTGACCCGATCGGGAGTCGCATCAGAGTAACTTTACTTATCGAAAGACGTGTCCAGGACAAAATCCGAGCGGACTCAAAGGCTCGCATCGAGACGATGGGTCTTTTGGGCGACAAATACATCGAGATAACGATGGGCAGTTTCGACAAGCCGGTGGTGGAAGACGGAAGCATACTGAAGTCTGTGGAGCCGGTAGACTACAACGCTGTGCTGAAACGCGGTCAGAGCGTTCTGAAACAGCTTGACGAGGGGTCCGAGTCGCTTGCGCAGATACTCAAGAAAATCGACGAGGGGAAGGGCCTTGCGGGTGCGATCGTTAATGAGGAGATCGACGTCAAAGGGGCAATGGACAATTTCAAGAGCGCAACCCAAAAGCTCAATGCGGTCCTCGATGAGATCAAGACAGGCAAAGGCACGCTCGGAATGCTGCTTTATGACAGGAACACGCGAGATAACCTGGCCGGCGTGATCTCTTCGCTAGACCGCATTATAGCGGGCATCCAGGGAGGGACAGGAACGCTAGGCAAGCTCGTGAAGGATGATGCGCTTTACGAGCGACTGGCGGTTGACATTGGCGATTCGGCCCGCAGCCTCAACTCGCTCTTGGCCACCCTTCAGTCCGGCGAGGGGCTTCTACCCAAGCTGATTAGCAAGGAGGGCAGCGCCAAGATGGTTGAGGACCTGACGGGCGCGATAAGAAGCCTTAACGAGGCATCTGCCACGCTTAACAGCGTCGCTCACAAGATCGATTCTGGCCAGGGCACGCTCGGCAAGCTCATAAACGATCCCTTGATCTACGACGATCTCAGAGACCTTCTCAAAGGCGCCAAGAAGAGCTGGTTCATCCGTCACCTAATCAAAAAGGGCAAAAAGGAGTCGGAAAAAAGAAAGAAGCAGGCCGGCAAGGAGGAGCCGGAGGAATAGACCATGAGAGTAAGGCTTCGCTTCCGGCTCGAGGGACCTGCCGGGCAAAGGATACCGGTCAACTACAACAGCTGGCTTGTCTCGGCCGTGTATCGCTGGCTGGCGCTCTCCTCAAGCGATTACGCGGACTTCCTGCACAATGAGGGGTACCGAATGAACAACCGCGTGTATAAGCTTTTCTGTTTCTCACAGCTTCAGGTCAGCAAGAGACGCGTTCTCGGCGAATGGCTGCATCTTGAGGCCCAGGACTTCAGCTGGTGCGTGAGTTCAGCAAAGGAGGAGTTCATTGCCCACCTCCTCGCCGGCTTCAGCAAAGACCCGGAATTGACGGTCGCGGGAGTCCGGGCGACGGGTCAGAAGGTCGAGCAGATACCCGAGCCTTCCTTCAAGCTGCCTGTGCAATTTGTGTGCCTCAGCCCGATAACGGTATCTATTTGGGACGCTGATTCCACCAAAAACCCGATAAGGTACCTCGCCCCGGGCAAGGAGTTCGTCGAGGCGGTGCGGGTGAACCTCAAGAGAAAACACCAGCTGATCTTTGGCAAGCCGCCGTCCGATGAGAGCTTCGGCATGAATTTCGACGCAGACTACGCTGCACGGAGAAAACGAATAACCAGACTCATCAATTTCAAGGGCATCAAGGTTCGCGGCGTGCTCTGCCCGTTCACCGTGGACGGAAGCAAGGAATTGGTCCGAGTAGGATACGAGTGCGGATTCGGCGAGAAGAACTCGATCGGTTTTGGCATGGTCGAGGCGCGGGGCACATGAGCGAGGAGGTCCAGAACGCAATCGAGGTAACGGGGGTCTCTAAATGGTTCGGCGAGCGAGAGGTCCTTTCGGGGGTGACGTTCGCAGTCAGGCGGTTCGAGACCGTGGGCCTTCTTGGGCCAAACGGGGCTGGCAAGACGACGATAATGCGGATAATCGCAGGCGTTTTGAGGCAGGATTCTGGGCGGGTATCGATCGAGGGCACGGACGTAGCCTCGCGGCGCGACTATGCAATCAGGAAGATTGGTTACATGCCTGAAAAGCCCCCGCTGTATCGTGAATTGACCGTTACGGCATACCTTGGGTTCTGGGCACGGCTGCGGGATGTACCCCGGCCTGAGCTTCACGACCGTGTGGAAACGGTCATATCTGCGGCTGGCCTTGGCGACGTCAGAGATATGATTACCAGAAAGCTGTCCAAAGGGTATGGGCAGCGGTTGAACCTGGCACAGGCGATCGTGCACGACCCATCTTTGGTCATACTTGACGAGCCGACAGCTGGCCTAGACCCTGACCAGATTGTAAAGACGCGAGAGCTCATCTCCAGGCTGGGGACCGAAAAGACGCTGATCGTATCGTCACATATTCTTGCCGACGTGGCAAAAACTTGTGACCGGGTCATAATCATCAACGCCGGCCGCGTGGTTGGCGAGAGTTTGCCGGCCCAAGAATCGGAGAAGGAGTCTGCCGAGAGGATATCCTCGCTTGAGAGGCTATACTTGGAGACAGTGCACAAGATGTAGCTGTCGTCTCTCAGAGCCTTCAGGGAACAACCCCATTTGCCAATATGTTGACAATTCTGGGCCCGCTAGTTATATTTCCTGTGGGGTGGGGCACTAAGACTAACTGCATTTGAAGAGGAGTTACGGTTGCGCAAATACTGGTATGTCGCCATATTCCTGAGCCTGATTGCTGCGGCGGGTATCCTGCTGGGCGTCTCCACTAGTGCTAAGAAGCCGGACGAGTTCAAGCTCGCTATCGTCTATTCCAGCGACACCTGGGGTGCAATCGCCCCCTGCGGCTGAAAGCACAAAGAAGGTGGGCTTGCTGGTCGAGCAGGCTTCATAGATTCCACAAGGAAGGCTAACTCAGGGAGCTACTTCCTAGTATTGGGAGCCGGCGATGCCTTCGGCGGCAAAAGCAAGCGCGACGAGATATACACCGAGCTCTTGCTGAAGGTCTATGGGATGCTGCATTACGACGGCCTGAACCTCGGCAGGAGGGAGTTTACCTATGGCCTCGAGTACCTGAAAAATAGCAGCAAGGAGACCTCCTTCCCGTTCTTGGCGGCCAACGTCGTCGATAAGGCCACCAAGAAGCCCATCTTCGAACCCTATGTCATCAAGACCTTCGGTGAGAAGAGCACCCTAGGGGTTAAACACAGCGGGATCAAGATAGGTATATTCGGCGTGGCGGCGACCGACTCCGGCCGCTCCATGAGCATAGAAGACAAGGAGAAAGTCGAGTTTTTGGACCCGATCACCACCGCAGAGAGCATCGTCGGGGAATTGAGCAGGAAGTGCGACATGATAATCGGGATGGGCAACATGGAGATGCAGATGGCGCGAAAGCTCACCAGCGAGGTCAAGGGCATCAACCTCTTCCTCATATCCGGCAACATGCGGCGCCTCTACAAGCCTGAGGTCGTCCAGGGAACGGACACGATACTGCTCAAATGCGCCGCTCGTGGCAAACAGGCGGGCAAGCTCACCCTCACCTTCGACGTCAAGGGGCACAAGGTCAAGACACACTCCGGCGAGCTCGTTTCAATAGACGATAAATTCCCGAAGGACAGAACCATCGAGGGGATGATAAGGGACGCCAAGAGAAGAGGGGACGAGATCACTCGCAAGAAAAATGCAGAGAGGACCTCGTCCAAAAAAACCACGGAGGCCAAGAATCTACCGAACTTTCGGCCAAGATATGTCGGTTCACAGTCCTGTGCCAAATGCCACAAGGATATCTATGACAGATGGAGCAAGACGAGGCACGCCAACGCTATGGCCACGCTCGTCAAAATGGGTAAGGACAAAGACCCCGGCTGCTTCCGCTGCCATACCACGGGCTACGCGGATTCTCAAGGCTATCTCAATCAGCAGGATACGCCCCAACTGGCTAATGTGCAATGTGAGGCGTGCCACGGGCCAGCAAGCATGCACCTTGATAACAGCAGGATACGGCTCAGAAAACCCACCCTGCGAGTCTGCGAAGTCTGCCACACAACTGCGCGTAGCAGACCTCTCGACTGGGAAAGGGACAAGAAACTCGTCCACTGAAGATGAAGTGTTCCTCAATGAACCCCACTAATGAGCCGTGACAGTGAGCAATAGCCTATTATCCGCACGCTGCTTGCTTGCAGCTCTTGGGCTACCTTTTGTGACCGCACTAGTCGGGAGGCTTTGCTCAGTGCAGAAGCCCCATCCCGACTCCGGGGCTCGCTTGGGCTTCGCAATCGGCCTTTTCGGCCCGTTCGCTGTCCTCCTCACGCTCCTTTACTCATGGCTGTCGCATGAAAACGGCCTCTCGAGCCTCTTGAGCATGCTCGCTTGCCTCGCCGCCGCCCTGACAATGGGTGCGCTCTGGGGTTTGACCGTAAGGTCCAGCCTCCCGAACGTCTCCAAGCAAAGCCAGTGACCCTCGACGACTACCCGCTGATAGGTTCCTTCGTCTCCTATCTACTTGCCGAAAAGGGACTCTCAGTCAACACAGCAAAGAGCTACCGGCGAGACCTCCATGCGTTCAGCAACTACCTAGACGAAGTCCCACTGGACGAGGTCGAGCCGCGTCACATCGAGGCATTTCTCTCCTACCTCATGGAGAAGGGCCTCTCCCCCGTCTCGTCACGCCGTGTATTGTCCTGCCTGAGGCATTTTTACAGGTATCTCGTCCTGAAAGGCATGCTCGAGAAATGCCCGACGGCCAACATCGAATCGCCCAGGCAATGGGTCCACCTTCCCAGCTGCCTAACATCAGAGGAGGTCGAAACGCTCTTGAACGCACCTGATGTCTCCGAGCCGCCAGGCCTGCGCAACAAGTCGATGCTGGAGATGATGTACGCCACGGGGATGCGCGTATCGGAGCTGTGCGACCTCTGCACGACGAGCCTCAACCTTCCTGAGCGCTTCGTTCGGTGCACGGGCAAAGGCGCGAAGCAACGGCTGATACCGATCGGGGCCGAGGCTGTCAAGTGGACGGCTGAATACCTGAGGCGGGGCCGCCCGCTGCTAATGAAGGAGAGGACCTCGCCCTACCTTTACGTCCCACAGAAAAGAGGGAAGCGACTGTCGAGGCAGTTTGTGTGGGAGATGATCAGGCGTTACGCGGCGGAGTGCGGCCTGAACAAGAGGGTCTATCCCCACATCTTGCGCCACTCCTTCGCAACGCACCTTCTACAGAACGACGCCGATCTCTTGTCGATCAAGATGATGCTCGGCCACTCAGACCTCTCCACCACGCAGATATACACCCACGTCGCAAAGGATCGCCTCAAGGCGCTGCACGAGAAGTTCCACCCGAGGGGGTGAGGAGGTCGCATCAGGGGGAATCTGGCCCGGCCGGGCCGAATTGCGACCAGGTTTGTAGGGGCGGCTCACGGAGGCTGGGTCATAATTGAATTTGTGATTTTGGTCGTTGTTTTGATGATCACGTTTTTTGAGATGACTATGTTAGTCCTATGGCCTCATTGGCTACTGACCCAAGACTTGCTCCCATGTTTTTCATAAGTCTGAGCCGCTCATCGCTTCTTTTCGCTAAGCAGTAGTATCCTCTTCTTGGCGACGTCGAACTTCATCTCGAACGGACCTTCCGTCGTTTCAAAGAACTGCTTTCTCGTCCCGCCCATCTCGACTACCAGGCCCTGATAGGCCATCCCCTTAACTTTGACCGACGCGTTGGCAAGCAGCTCTCTATTCTCGTCGACAAGCTCCCTAGCCTCGGTCCTGACCTGCTCGAGCTCCTTTTCGCTGGCGGCCTGCTCGTTGGACATCTCGGTCAAGAGCCCTCGCTTGTGGGCTGGAAGGCGGTCCTTAACCCTATCTAAGACCGCCACCTTATTAGCCAAACCTTTGATTTTCACTGACAGGCTCTGTGTCTTCACGGCAAGCATATCGAGCCGAGAGACCTGCGCACTATCATGCCCCGCAACGATCGTGGTTGGCGTCCCCGCATCTGAGCCCAGGTTTGGGGATTCGAGCTGACGAGCCACAACCACGCGGCCGCCGATTATCCCCTTCTGTTTCACGAGGACTGAGCCGAGTGTCTCTACGTTGCTGTCAATCACCTCGACGTCAACGATAAGGTCTCCGTTGCACTTAGCCCTGGCATAGTCAATGTATTTGGCGTGCAAATCGCCACTGGAGCTAATGGTGCATATGCGCTTCCCAGAAACACCCCCCTTGATTGTGAGATTGCCCCCAGACTCCACAGTCGCAGCCTCAACGTATCCACCGATCGTGATGTTTCTGGTGGCCTTTACGACAAAAAGATCAAGAACATTCCCCGAAATCGTTACATCTCCTTTGAAATCGATATTGCCACAGTCAAGATCAACATTTCCTCTTACCTTCAACACAGGATCGATCCTGACGGTGCTTCCTTTTCTCACCACCATCCCTGCAACCTCAGCCAAGAACTTCGTGCCGTTTTTCGAGACTGTTACGTTTGGCCCTGCGTTGAGCGTCGCTGGCTTGCCGGGCTTGGCGGGGACTTGCTTCCCATAAACGTCCACCCCGTCGTGCCCCTCCACTGCCGGAACAAGACTGCCTATCAACTCGCCCTTGTCGGCCGACCACACCTTGTTTTGGTTCCGCCAGTCGATCCTGTCGTTCTCCCCGGGCGACTCTTTCTCTGCATCAAAAGCCCAGTCGATGTATCCATCCTGACCATCTTCTGCCTCGGTGCCCTGCGCGACTGGAACGCTCACCTCGCCGTCTGAACTCGCGCACTTCTCCAAGAATATCCGCACAGCTTCTCTGTCTGCATTGGCTATTCCGGACTCCTTCTCCAGAAAACCTATAACCTGCTCCTCGTCAATCTCGATGGGCGCATACGCCTCGAGGACGGCCAGCATCTTGTCCTCAGAGACCACAAGATTGAAGCAATTGGTTTCGGATGCGGAATCCATTGTTTTCGCTTGGGTATGTAGCGGTGTCATGACTTGCCACGCTGCTGAAGCATCGCCTCCAGCTTCTGTTTCAGCCTCATGGGGGTGAAAGGCTTAACGATATAGTTGTTGATTCCCGGTGACTGGTCTTTCGGCCGTGTCCCTGGACAACTGTGGGAATTGATGTTCTTCTCTTCCATATAATCTTCCCACCAACCATCGTCCGCATGACCTCGCTGGTGGCCATGCGCACAAGCACTGGACGAAAATCAACTAGGAGAGACCTCGGCATGCCTCAGATCCCCTTCTTGTTTGGAGTTACCCATTACAATCCTCGTAACTTGTCGAACTGTGTCGCGAAATCTTAAGCCGCCCAAAGCAGCTCAACCGATGTCCATGCAGAGGCCACCAGACATGCATCAATCGCCGACCCTTCTCGAACACTTGACACTAGCCCAAAACGTCCCTACATTTCCAGTCGTAGGGCTAGATGTGCGCCCATAGCTCAATTGGATAGAGCGACGGACTACGGATCCGTAGGTTGGAGGTTCAAATCCTCTTGGGCGTACCACACCCAGCCAGAACATTTCACGTCGGGGCGTCGTGCGTTTGAACTCCGAATGAAGAGAGGAAAGATGAGGAGTGAGGCGCCGCGCCCGGCCAGGTCACCCGAATGAATTCGGGTGTTAATATAATCAGAGCGATCTATATCACCGCATTGAAATGCGGTGGATCCGAGTGCGAAATGGCACGCTACCGCCTCATCGCCCGGCTTCAGCCGAGGCGATGCAAAAGGCTACCATGATCCTAACCCCCGAATTCATTCGGGGGATCCGGATGACCCGCACGTACATCTCAACCTACGAATCTCACCTTCAAATAGGGGATTCCGGGGAGGGTCAGGTGAGGCGCCGCGCCCGGCCCGTGCCCGACGAAGAATCAGATCATCGATGACAGCCACTCCACCATTGCCTCCGTTTTCTTGAGAACTCGCTGAGACGCTTCTCGCGTTAGATCCCCCGAAAGAGAAGGAATCTCATCCGGCTAGCGCGTTTGGATGTAGTATCCCGAGAGCTCCTCCAAGAGCTTCACTCGATCCTGCCCCAAATCTAGTGCCGCATGGCTCGGCCAATCGAATCAGGTTGTGCAGTCGAGGAGGGAATGCCTCGGTCCATTTGGCGATTATGCCCTTGAGCATCTTCTCGACCGCCTGTTGGCAGCAGAACAAAACGTACAGGAGCCGACCACTCTTGGGCATCGCTCGCGCCGTATCCAGATCGTATTGGGCTTACTCCCCCGACTGCTCAGGAATCGATGTCACCGGCTACCCCTTTGACTCGCGATTTCATTCGTATCTGCTCTGTTCGCCATCGCTGTAGGGATAATAATGCGCAAGCAGTTATTGGTTTTCATGTATCAAGAAAGCATGTCGGTGGGGCAACAAAAAGAAAAATCTCGGCGGCGTCCTACTCTCCCACCCCTAAGGAGGGCAGTACCATCGGCGCAGAAGGGCTTTGCTTCCGTGTTCGGAATGGGAACGGGCGTGCCCCCTTCGCTATGACCGCCGAGAAACTTTCTTGCTAAGATTGCTTCTCAGAAGAGGTCTATGGAGCTGCTGTAAAGTTATGCGCGCTGCAATCAAGCCGAACGACAAATTAGTAGCAGTTAGCTTTGACATTACTGCCTTTACACATCTGCCCTATTTAACTCGTAATCTACAAGATGTCTTCAGGGATATCTAGTCTTGGAGTGGGCTTCGCACTTAGATGCTTTCAGCGCTTATCCCTTCCGGACGTAGCTACCCAGCGATGCCCCTGGCGGGACAACTGGTACACCAGAGGTCCGTCCCTTCCAATCCTCTCGTACTAAGAAGAGATCTCCTCAAATATCCTACGCCTACGACAGATAGGGACCGAACTGTCTCACGACGTTCTAAACCCAGCTCGCGTATCGCTATTAATCGGCGAACAGCCGAACCCTTGGGACCTTCTTCAGCCCCAGGATGCGATGAGCCGACATCGAGGTGCCAAGCCCTCCCGTCTATGTGGACTATTGGGGAGGATAAGCCTGTTATCCCCGGAGTACCTTTTATCCGTTGATCAACGGCCCTACCATGAAGGACCGCCGGGTCACTAAGCCCTGCTTTCGCACCTGCTCGACACGTCTGTCTTGCAGTCAAGCCACCTTATGCCTTTATACTCTACGTGTGATTTCCATACACACTGAGGTGACCTTAGGACGCCTCCGTTACTCTTTAGGAGGCGACCGCCCCAGTCAAACTACCCACCAGGTACTGTCCCAACACCGGATAACGGTGCATGGTTAGAACCCCGACATAATCAGAGTGGTATCTCAACGGTGGCTCCACAAAGGCTTGCGCCTCTGCTTCAAAGCCTCCCACCTATCCTGCACAAACTACGTCAAAATTCAATGCCAAGCTGTAGTAAAGGTTCACGGGGTCTTTCCGTCTTGTCGCAGGTAACCGGTATCTTCACCGATACTGCAATTTCACTGAGTCCCTCGTTGAGACAGTGCCCAAGTCGTTACGCCATTCGTGCGGGTCGGAACTTACCCGACAAGGAATTTCGCTACCTTAGGACCGTTATAGTTACGGCCGCCGTTTACTGGGGCTTCAGTTCAGAGCTTCTCCCACCCGAAGGTAGGATAACCCCTCCCTTTAACCTTCCAGCACCGGGCAGGCGTCAGTCCCTATACATCAGCTTGCGCTTTAGCAGAGACCTGTGTTTTTAGTAAACAGTCGCCTGGGCCGCTTCGCTGCGACCTCTCTCAGCTTTGCCGAGCAAGTCGGCTAACCAAAAGAGGCGCTCCTTCTCCCGAAGTTACGGAGCAATTTTGCCGAGTTCCTTAACGAGGGTTCTCTCAATCGCCTTGGGATGCTCTCCCTGACTACCTGTGGCGGTTTGCGGTACGGTCACACCAATGGCTCGCTTAGAGGTTTTTCTTGTCAGTGTGGAATTTGCTGCTTGTGCCCTTACGGGACCGTATTCACGCCTTGGCGTTAACGGCGGCGCGGATTTGCCTACGCCACCCGCCTACACGCTTAAACCTGCTATTCCATCAGCAGGCCAGCATATCCTACTGCGTCACCTCATCGCTCAAACGTCAAAGGTGTGGTACAGGAATATTGACCTGTTTTCCATCGCCTACGCCTTTCGGCCTCGGCTTAGGTGCCGACTAACCCTGGGCGGATTAACCTTCCCCAGGAAACCTTAGTCTTACGGCGAATGGGTTTCTCACCCATTTCTCGTTACTCATGCCGGCATGCTCACTTCCCTACCGTCCAACGCACCTCACGATGCACCTTCAACCAGTAAGGAACGCTCCCCTACCTACTCAGTATGGCCCGAAGGCCACCTGTGGTACCGCAGCTTCGGTTGTATACTTAAGCCCCGTTAAATTATCGGTGCGGCATCACTCGACCAGTGAGCTTTTACGCTTTCTTTAAAGGATGGCTGCTTCTAAGCCAACCTCCTGGCTGTCTGTGCGCTGCTACTTCCTTTCCCACTTAGCATACTATTAGAGACCTTAGCTAGCGATCTGGGCTGTTTCCCTTTCGACTACGAAGCTTATCCCCCGCAGTCTGACTCCCATACATTGAGTTACGGCATTTGTGGTTTAAATGGGATTGGTAAGTCTCACGACCCCCTAGCCCAGTCAGAGCCCTACCTCCGCAACTGTCCATATAAGGCTAGCCCTAAAGCTATTTCGGGGAGAACCAGCTATCGCCGAGTTTGATTGGCCTTTCACCCCTACCCTCAGCTCATCCCCTGATATTTCATCATCAGTGGGTTCGGCCCTCCAGAGGTTGTTACACCTACTTCAGCCTGGCCAAGGGTAGATCACTCGGTTTCGGGTCTGCTATGTGCAACTTAGACGCCCTGTTCAGACTCGCTTTCGCTACGGCTACGCATTCTTTGCTTAACCTTGCTACACATAGCAACTCGCCGGCTCATTATACAAAAGGCACGCGGTCATCCACCTTCGCCAAAGCTATGGTGGACTCCCACCGCTAGTAGGCACAGGGTTTCAGGTGCTTTTAACTCCCCTAAAAGGGGTCCTTTTCACCTTTCCCTCACGGTACTGTACTCTATCGGTCGCCAGGTTGTATTTAGCCTTAGGAGATGGTCCTCCGAAATTCCCACAAGGTTTCACGTGTCCCGTGGTACTCGGGTGTCCAAATAAGGAGCCCAAAACATTCCGCATACGGGGCGTTCGCCCTCTATGGCCGACCTTTCCATATCGTTCAGCTAAGTTTTGGGTTTGTAACTCCCCCGGCAGGCCAGAGCCTACCGACTTTGGATCCCACGACCCCTCGCATACAACGCCTCTGGGCTATCACGTAAACGAGGTTTAGGCTGTTCCCGCTTCGCTCGCCACTACTAGGGGAATCGCATTTGCTTTCTCTTCCTCAGGGTACTTAGATGGTTCAGTTCCCCTGGTTCGCCTCACCCGCGCTATATATTCACACGGGGATGTCCCGACTTACGCCGGAACGGGTTGCCCCATTCGGAGACCCTCGGATCTACGCTTGTTTGCAGCTCCCCGAGGCTTTTCGCAGCTTACCGCGTCCTTCATCGCCACCTGGCGCCAAGGCATCCACCCTGCGCCCTTAATATCTTGATCACAACGCGCAATGTCCTTTACGCGCTGTGCTCCATAAACCTTTTCCAGAAAAGCAATGTCAAAGATCAAGGCCACGCCTTCTTGAGGCGGAGCTGCACAAGCAAAGTAACAATAGTGCCCGCGCTCCATATTGTCAACAAGCTTTTCGCAAAAACACCTCCAAGCTTCTATCACCGTTGCTCGAGCCCGAAATAAGCCGACCCCCGCCTGCGCGTTGATCTACTTCCAAACCGCTTATCGCAAAACACCAGAAGGCCTGTTCTGCGCCGGCAGCCGAAAGATTGACAAGGTGGGGGGACGCCGTTGCGCCTCCCCACACACCCCCTCCGCAACTTCTATTACATGCTGGCGTCGTTCCAGCATGACTGCGGCACCCCGCCAGCCGTCGCGAAGCAGGATAATATCTCACGAGTATGCAATCATCGAGGCATTTCGGCATAGGCTCCTTGGATATTGACGCCCGGTTCTGAGAGGCTATATTGAAATTAACAGCGATGCATATCTCTCGCTAGGATGCCAAGAAAGGGAAACATAATGGGTGTAGGGCTCATCCTTGAATCTCAAATGAGAAAATTCGGTATATCTCCCGAACATCTTGAGAGATATGATGTTCTTTGCCTGCCGGAGAACATCTTATCGGCTCAGAAGCCTGAGGATCTATATCAGACACATGAGCAAATAGAATTGAGCACTTGTCTGAAGGGAGCCGGTCTGAGATGCGCCGACCCCCAGGATATTGGCCTTGTGCGGTCCCCAGACAGGTACCTGGTGAGGGAATCTGTTGAAGACTGCTTAGGAGTAGTACTGGTGCTTACCACGGTTGCCCTCCCCATTGTCCATTCCGAGTTTCGCAGATGGCTTGATCAGAAAAGAGCAAGAGCGGCAGAAGCGCACAAAGTCAACGTCAACATTGTGAGGACGCGCGGAAAGGACTACGATTCTTTCAACATGAGTGGGCCAGGGGAAGACGTTGCCAGAGTGCTCCAGGCGCTCCAAGGCGAGAAAGAAGAGCAATGAGTGACGAGTCATCTGGCCACGATAGGCCTCAAGTATGGATAGATGGTGCGGAGGAGGCACTGAGGATTGCCGAGCAACAGCTTGATTCCGGGAGACATCTCTGGGCTATCTTCTTCTGCCATCTGGCCATTGAGAAGATGTTGAAAGCCGCGGTTATCCATAAGACAGGGCAGCTGGCGCCAAAGACGCATCATCTTCTGCATCTTCTGAAGTTGAGCGGATTATGCCCGCCTGCTGAGACATTGACCTTTCTGAGACGTATGAATATGCTGAGCGTTCCTACGCGATATCCTGAGGACCAAGAGGATATTCGAAGGACATTTGACCATGACAGAACGCAAGGGTTCCTCGATAAAACAATAGAGGCGATCAGATGGATAAGAGAATCCATGAGACAGTTCTAAGATTTAGGGCCGGACTGAACAAGACCGGCATCCGGAATAGCAGGATAATCCTGTACGGCTCATACAGTGCTGGCACTGCCCAGGAATACAGCGACATCGATCTCATCGTGATATCCGATCATTTCGAGGGCATGGACCTTTGGGATCGACAGTGCATTCTAGGCGACTCAACTGCCGGGATGTTCGAACCGATCGAGGCGCTTGGGTACACGTATGCGGAGTATGAGGCGATGGGCCCTGGGACGTTCGTAGGGCAGGAGGTCAAGCCGAAAGGCATCGAGATAACGTAGCTTCAGAAGCTATCGGGGACCTGCTGATCAAAAGGGGCTCCCCGGATGGAGTGCGGTCAGGTCTCAGATGAGAGCCCAGGGAACGCGACGACAGATGCGGCCACAGATGCTCTTCTCTGTTCTTCTTTATCGCCTGACGAGTAGTTTTTAAGAGCGGCGGCTGACGACAGGTTCGAGAATCCCGCGAGCTATGTTAAACTTTCTTTGAGTTTGGTCTGTCTATATCCTATAACATGGCCTCGAGACTGATATGGCAAGACGAAATGAAGACGAATTGGATGATATAGTCAGGAGAGCACAAAAAGGCGATGATCAGGCGTTTGAGCACCTATTTGAGCGATTTGGGCGGCCCCTCTACGGCACGATCGAGAGAATCGTGGGCGACAGGGACGGAGCGGAGGAGCTTCTACAGGATGTCTTTCTCAAGATATACCAGAAGCTCTCCTCGTTCGACCACCGCTCGAGCTTCTACACTTGGGCGTATAGGATTGCGGTGAACATGTCGTTGAACCACTTGAAGTCGAGGCAATCACGTCGGGAGACGCTGCTTGAGCCGGGCCAATGGGCTGAGGTGCGATCGACCTCGGTCGCGGACGAGGATGCAGTCTTGATACAGGAGGCAGCGCGGGCCGCGATCCATAAGGTGCCCCCACGGCAGCGTGCGGTGCTTGTCATGCGTATCTATGATGGGATGGACTATGCCACGGTGGCTAAGACGCTCGGATGTTCCGAGGGTGCGGCCAAGGCGAATTTTCACCACGCGATGCAGAAGCTTCGTAAGTATTTGAAGGATTTTGCGTAGGCAACTGAGATGAACTGTAAAAACTGCGAGAATCTGTTTGACGATTATGTTCTGGGCACTCTTGGGAGCGAGCAGCGCCGTGAGCTCGAGGACCACGTGGCCTCATGTAAGAACTGCGGCCGGAAGCTAGATGAGGCGAGGGCGCTTCACGACGTGCTGAAAGCGGCGCCTGCCTCGTTGACCGACGAAGAGTGGGAGCGAATCGAGAAGAAAACGCTCACCAGGCTGCGCGATGAGATGGCCGAACCCGCTCGTCAGGGCGTTTTGTCGAGGCTTGCCGAGTTCCTGAGGCCTTTGTTGAAGCCTCAACCGAGGCTCGTGTTTGCGCTCTCGTCCGTGATTATTGTGGGCTTCGTCCTGGTCTTTTCCTTGCTGTGGTTCACTAGCTCTGAGCAGCGCTTGATCTCGGACAATTCAGACCTGTATCGCCTGTGGACTGACCAGACGCAAGACCAGTGGACAAGCGGCGAGATCGCATCCGTAATGGCTGGTGTAGAGAAAATACTTGCAGAGAAAAACGGTGAATCGATCGATGCGTCAAACCCGGAGTCAGTGCTCGATGCGATCACTTCGGAAAGCAACCTAGACGAGGCAGGTTCCGAGGCCATTGATTCGGAGATAAGAGAGCATTCCGATATGTGGGGTATCAATGGCTACTACTCAGACATACTTGACGCATCACCAGCGGAGATGCAATCAGCGATACGTGAAGTATTGGGCAACATTGGGAATGGAAGTTAACGAACTGCCAGAAACGTGAGAGACCGTTTTGCAGCGTGAACCAACTAAACAAAACAGGAGAAAGGAAAAATGCTGAGAACAAAGCATAGATGCATGGCGACGGTCGTTGTGGCTGTGGTGTTCTGTCTGGGCGTGGCTTTCGCACAGCCGGGCATGGGCTTTGGTTTTTGTGGGGATGACGAACCATCCAAGGGCAAGAGAGACGAGGCAAAGGACATGTTGTCCACTGTCTATCTCATGGAGCTGACGAAGGAGCTCGAGCTGGCGAAGGAGCAGGCGCTCGATATAGCGTCCATTATCGAGAAGCATGAAAAGGCGAAAGTTGAACATCAAAAAGCGATCCGAGAATCGCTGCGAGGGATCAAGCTGGAGCTCGGGAACGATAAGCCTGACGAGAAAAAGCTGAAGAAGTACATCGCTCAAATCACGTCCGCGCGAGATAAGATGAAGGACGAGCAGGGCAAAGGCCGGGATGAGATAATGTCCAAACTCTCGGTAACGCAGCAGGCGAAGTTCATCCTCTTCCATACTAGATGGATGAAGAAGCTTCAGCGCATCAAGGAGCACATCAGAGGCGAGAAGATGCGCAGACGAGACGGGCCTGGGCGAATGGGCGGCGGACCGTGTGAAATGAAGTAGCGCATACCCAGGTTGCGTGCGGGTTGCGTGAGCCCGAAGGCAAACGGCTAGACTTTAGGGGGCATGTTCCAGGGAGCATGTCCCCTTTTCATTCAGCGGCCGCTTGGTGCCTCATTAGCCGTGAAAAGGGGACCTGCAAGCTACGGATTCAATGCACATCTGCGCGCCTCCATTTGCCCCAGTGAAGTCCAAGGTCCAGCAGACCTTTGACAATCCCCAAACCATATCCGAAGTGCATCAGAAAGAAACAGAGCGGAAACAAGGCGGCCGCGCGGGCCTTGCCTGAGAGCGTTATTCTCTTCTGCCGTGCGTAGCTAAGGCCAAAGATAATAGAGAGCAAGATGTAAGATATACCCGCCCCGCAGTAAACCCATAGGTCCTCGCCAGACGCCCACGGCAGGCGAGCCAGAACCACGATCACTACCGCTGCGAACAAAAGAGGAAGGAAGTAATAGGCCCGCAGCAGACGTGGGTGCAGGTGAAAGATGAAGACCTTTGACCAGCCCATTGCCAGAAACTGCCGAAAGAGGCGGCCGAGCGAGGCGCGGCTGAAATAGAGCGTCCTGATCTTTGGGGAGTAGTATATCTTCAGGCCATTCTCAACCATGCGAAAGTTGAACTCCGCGTCCTGACCTTTGTAGAGGGACTCGTTGAACCCACCGACCTTGTCGAAAACCTCCCGCCGGTAGGCCCCAAATGGCACGGTGTTCACGTATGCCGGCCTGTCGCTGTATCTGAAACCAGCGCCTCCGGACCCGAACGGACAGTTCTGCGCAACATTGATGACGTCAGCAAGAAGCGTCTCCCCATGCCCTTGGACAAGCGTGCCGCCCACGCAATCCGCGCCCGTGCGCTCAAGCGTCTCGAGATTCTTGGACAGAAAGTCGGGAAAAACGGCGCTGTGAGCACCAAGAATGACGACTACATCGCCCCGCGCTGCCTCAACGCCCAAGTTCAGAGCGACCGGGGTGATCCGCCTCTGATTCTTGATGACTCGCCCATTACCCATTTTTAGCAGCTTCTGCTCGGCAAGTTCCGCGGAGCCATCGTCGCTCATCCCATCCACAACGATTATCTCGAAGCGCTCCCTCGAAAGGTCGCTCGCCGCAAGTGCGTCCAAGTTCACCCCGATGCTCTCTCGCTCGTTGCGCATGGGGATAACGACCGAGACCGCTGGCCGTGTGCCGCTCTTGGCAGGCGAGTCCATCATACCTTGTTCCCACCTTCTGCTTTCGGATTCCCACCCCCGGCCAATCCAAGCCTCGAATACGCCTCGAGCAGCTTAGCCTCCTCAAGCGGCCAGTTATACTTCTCCTCAAAAAGCCGCCGGCCAGCCTCGCCCATTGAGGCGAGCCGCTCAGGGGCGCCTGCAAGCTCATCCACCGCAGCTGCTATCGCCCTGGGGTCACTCGGATCGACACAAACGCCGCAGCCGGCCTTCTCGATGATCTCCGGCCAGACCGAGAAGTTGGACGCTATGATCGGCAGCCGCGCGGCCATGTAGTCAAATACCTTAGTGCCCAGCATCTCATGGTGGCTGGGCGCGGGCAGAACGCAGTTCATGCCGATGTCCGCATCAAGCAAATAGTTAAATACCTTGTCCAGCGATACCCACCCAAGATACTCAACGTTCGTGCGACCAGAGAGAACCTCGTCTCTGAAGCTCTCGCTGTGAAACCTACCGACAAGCGAGAGCTGGGCCGGAGTCTTCATAAGATCAAGCGCCTCAACCAAACTCGACACACCTCGCATTTTAGTCAGGCTCCCGACGTATATGAGCCGCAGCGGACGGCTCCCATCAAACACCTCTCTCGGCCTGTCCCGAAACAGTGGGAAGTAATTCCTGACGAGGACTGCGTTGGGACCGGAGAAGCGCTGCATAGCGTAAGGTTCGGCCACAACTGCGAGCTCAAATCGCCGAACAGCCACCATCTCCAGCCGGCCGAACAACCACGCCAGCGGTCTCTTGAGCAATTGAGGAACCCAGCTTTTCTTGGCAAGCGTCTTCAGAACGTCCTCATGAACGTCATAAACAACCTTGCATCCAGCAAAAACGCTCAGCCAAAGACCCATCGGCACGAGCTCGGGGTCATGGAAATGGAAGATGTCCGGCCTGACTTCTCGATAGCATTTGTAAATCCGCCGGTAAGCTCTCAACGTCCCGCGCAGTCTGCCGCCTTTTCGCTCGAATGGATGAAGCTCAACGCCCTTGGCCTTCAACAGGTCCGCCGCCGGCTCTCCGACGCCGACAAGGTGGACGTCATATCGCTTGGCAAGGGAGACTGCTTCCTTCTGAAACACCCTGGGATCATCAATAGAATGCAGCGAGCTTGCGATGAGGATTCTCATTGTTATCGCTCAGTCAGATGTTAGCACAGACGATTTCGTCATGATGACATAAATGACCCAGCCCAAGACCACGCCCCTGCATTCGCTACGCCGCTCACGCCCCAGCCCCGTTCACTGGCGTTTGACCTTTCGCAGTATTGGCAGCGCCAGAACCACAAGGCTGGTGAGCCAGGGGCCGATAACAGTCTGAAAGACATGCCGCAGATGCGCATCGCGCGGACATCTCCCTCCAAGCAGCACCAGCGTCCGAAGGAGCCACCATCTAGCTGCCAACCCTCGTCTCCTAAAAAAAGCTCGCCTTGAGATGGCATAGGCAAGGGCGCCCTTCTTCCTGCGCTCGTTGTGGCAAAGCCGTCGCTCAGGCCCTATCTCGTCACGATTTACGAAGGAGGCGATCCGCTGCCACATCTCGCCGAACTTCGGGAACCAGCTCGAGTCCGGCAGCGGGAACGTGGGGTCCAGGTAGTATATGACCAGCGCCCAGCTCTCATATCTCTCAAACAGAGTTGGTTCATGCCCAAGCGCCGTCTTGATCGCGTCCTGAGCCATTGCGGTATCGCTGTGGACGAGATGGCCGCACGCTATCCTGAGCCAGGTCGTCGCCAGATGCTCGTTCTTGACGCGCTGCGGGACCGCATCGCCCATCGCCTCGAAATGCCGCCTCAGGGCCTTCAGGTGCATGGCCCATTGCTCTGCCGGATTCCCAGAAAGGCTCCCCGTTCTGACTGTGTAGAAGGCTACAACATCCCGATGAGGCATGAACCTGCACCCAGCCGCCCAGAGCTTGAACCGCAAGTCGGTGTCCATGGACCAGCGCATTGTCCCGTCGAAGCCGCCGACCTTCTCAAGCCACTCCCGCCGCACAAGAAAGGCAGAAGTGTGATAGAAGGGCGGGAACGGGCCTGTGCTGCGGTCTGACGTGGAGTCTTCCACCCGGAACGTCTTGATGGTCCGCCCATCGCGCGAATCGATCGCGCTCGAGACCCCATAAACCAGGCCAACGGAAGGGGTCTTGTCGAGATAGCCCGCCTGAACCTCCGCCTTATCGAGAGCAAATCGATCGTCAGAGTCTAAAAAACACAGGTACTTGCCGCAACTGGCCCTGATGCCCGCATTCCGGGAAGAGCCGGCGCCCTCGTTGTCCTGCGTTACAATAACAATTCTGTCCTTGTATCGCTCGAGGATCGCCGCCGTCCCATCGGTCGAGCCGTCGTTGACGACCACGACCTCCACGTCAGAAAGCGTCTGCGCAAGGGCGCTCTCGATGGCGTCCGTTATGTGCGCCTCGTCGTTATAGACAGGAATGATGATGCTGACTTTCGGTCGCTTCAGACCGTCCAGCTCGCCACCCGCCATCATTTGCCCGGCCCAGTCGAACTGCTTCTGCGCATCTTGCGAGCTATTCGGGCAAGTGCAGTGGACGCCCGACCCGATATGTGCCTCGTGAACCTCTTGAGCGTGGCCCAGTCCACCTGCTGAGGCAGATGTCCCCGACCATCAACTAGCGCAACTGCCAGCCATCTGAAGGCTTGATAAATCCTGCCAGTCGAGAACGCCTGACGGGACATCGCATAGGCCAGCGCTGATTTCACCGGGCTTAGACCACCGCCGTAGTGCCGACTATCACGCTTCCTAGCTAGCTTCCGAGCCAGAGCATCGTGCGCGGCCGAGACGATCCCCCGCCAGGCCGCACTGTAATCCTCGATGCCATTGCCCTTGGCCAACGGATACTTCAGGTCTAGCTGTCTTACCAAAGGGACCCAGTGCATCGGCGACTCAAGCAACCGGCGATCGTATCGCAGTGCCTCGAGCAGCGAATCCACAGCGAGATCAGGCTCCGAGCGGCTCAAATAGTATCCTGCCTGCTTCATCCAGATCGAGGCTAACTTGCGGACCCGGACCGGACGAGGCGCACGATGGCCCATCCTCGCGAAGTGCTGCCTATTGGCAAAGAGGGCGCACTTGGAGTGCTCGGGAACGTTCTGCGACATGCTTCCCGGTCGGACTCCCCGACGGGCGACCGCAACCTTGACCCGCCGAAAAACGCAGCCCGCCGCCCACAGCCGCCACCACATGTCGGAATCCTCAAGAGCCTTTAACCGCTCGTCAAACAGGCCAACCTTGTCGAACCATTCGCGGCGCACCATCACCGAGAAGACAGGGAAATGGGGAGGAAACACGTCGCTATTGGAGTCATGCTCGGGCCTGGCAAGCGAGAAATCGCGAAGAACCTTGCCTGTTACAATGTCAACATCGAGCCAGCCGGCGTAGCATAACCCGACCTCAGGCTCCTTCTCCAATACCGCCGCCTGAACCTCAACCTTCCGATGTAGAAGCGTGTCGTCCGAGTCTAGGAAACAAAGATATTTGCCGCGACTGGCCTTTATTCCGGTGTTCCTCGCGCCGGGCAGGCCGCGATTCTCCTGCCTGATGTGGACGATGCGTCCTTCATACTTCTCTAGGACCTCGGGCGTTCCGTCGGTCGAGCCGTCGTCAACTACAATCACCTCAACGTCCTTCAACGTCTGCAAAAGGGCGCTCTCGATGGCGTCCGCGACGTGCTGCTCGTCGTTATAGACAGGAATTATGACACTGACTAGCTTGCACATCCGCTTCAACCAAACACGTCACTTGCTTTTGCTCGAGCCGTCCACAAGGTGCGAACCTCACTCCTTCCTCCTGAACTTCGCCGACAGAATCCCATAGCGCTTCTGCGTGTTATCCTGATCGTAGAAAATCCCATCCCGAATGCTGTCGTACATGCCTCGCGATGATTTCTCGAAATGCCTCTCCTCTACCAGCTCCATCTGCGCGAGAAACTTCTCAATGACGTCCCAGGAATACGCTATCGGCTCGCAAGCTGTGGGATCGTGATTAACGTCCGTCAAGAGAAGGAATAAACCGCCTGGGGCGAGGACTCTGATTATCTCGCCCACCGTCCGGTCAAGGTCATCCACGTGGTCGAGCGAGTTGAAAGAACACACAACGTCGAAATAGCCGTCGCCAAAAGGAATCTGCTCTGCCCCTGAGGCGACGTAAGTCATCTTGTGCCTGTCAATCCCCAGCGCTCGATATGAATCCGCAAGCGGGTCCAGACCCACACGCTCGGAGGCCATGTCAGCCCACTCCAGGCTGCCTCGAGGGCCGCACCCAATATCTAGAACTTTTTTGCCGTGGAAAAAGGCCTCGTCGAGACCAAAATGTGTCGTATAGAAGAACGCGTAGTGGTTGTGAGATAAGGTCCCCTCATTTGCCTTGCGCGATTTCCAGTATTTTAGCTCGTGAGCAGCCTTTGTCTTATCCGCGCCTCGGGCCCTCGCCGCTACACTCCTCAGGATTCTACGAAGCCGACGTAGAGTTCTATTCATCGCAATTGGCTCCACAGGTGCTGAACATTAGTGAATTAAACTCCATTCTTCAGAGACAGAGGTCCGCTCGGCGCCCGGTGACTCGGTCCTTTGGCGACGGTGTCGCTCGACCATAGAATCTCCTGACAAGCAGCCAGGCAAAACCCGGCGCGTGCGCCACTCGACCCTTCAGTGTCCCCACAATAAACCACCTAAGCGTCTGAAACAACCTCCCAGAGATGGCTGCGTGGAGTGAGAGTGCGTATGCCAGGGCCCACGTTGCTTTCCGCAAGCCTTCTGGTTCTGTGCGACTATCTCTGCCGCCCAGAACATCGCTGATAAGGGCTTTGAGCTGCCGCCAGACGGATGTGAAGCTCTTGATCCCTTCGCCCTCGGCAAACGGATACTTCAGGTCAAGCTGCCCGAGCAACTGTAGCCAATATGTGCGCTCGCCCAGGAGATGCCGGTCGTATCGCAGAGCATCTTTGAGTGCTTGTTCAGCGTGATCGATATCCCCCTTCACAATGTAATGCCCTGCCAACTTCATTGAGACTCCAGCTAGTCTGCGTATGCGAACCGCGCGACTCGCTCTCGAGCCAATCATGGCGAAATACTTCCGGTATACAATAAGCGTGGACTTGCAGGCCTGGGGCACGTTTCTCGATAAGCTTGCAGGTCTCACGCCGCGCACCGCGTGGACCCCCTTTACACGCCGGAAGACACACCCTGCGGCCCACAGACGCCACCACAGGTCTGTATCCTCAGCGTTCCTGAATCGCTCATCAAAGACCCCAACTCTCTCCAGCCATTCTCTCCGCAAGAGCGCCGCAAAATACGGGAAGTGGGGAGGGAACACGTTTGTAGTAGGATCGCCTTCAGGTTTCACATCAGAGTAATCATTGAGCACACGCCCAGTTTCAACGTCCACGTCAAGCCAACCGCTGTAACAGAGCCCCACATCCGGGTGTTCATCCAAGAATGCTGACTGCACTTCGACCTTGTTGGGCATGTAGGTATCGTCCGAATCCAGAAAGCAAACATATCTGCCTCCGCTGGCAAGGATGCCAGCATTTCGCGCAGCCCCCTGGCCAGAATTGCTCTGCGTCAGGCACGTGATACGGCCCTCATACCCCCTGAGCACAGCGCAAGTCCCGTCGGTCGAGCCGTCATCAACAACTATTATCTCAATCTCCCTCAGGGTTTGCCCCAGCACGCTTTCGATCGCATCTGCGATGTGCGCCTCATCGTTATACACGGGGATAACGATGCTCACTTTCGGCTTTCGCTCGACAGTATCTTCCAAAGCGTCCATCAACCTGGGAGCTCCCTAACCCAGCTAAGGCCTAATCACGAATCCACCCGGAACCTATCTGAGCGCCCGCCTTGCCCCGCCAATTCCATTGTCATCCCAGCAAAGGCCAGCAGGCAATTACATGCTGAAATCGGAACTCATAGCAGAGGAGATTCTTTCAATCTCGAGGTCAGAACTCAACTCTTTTTTGGCGCCAGGTTCTCAGACCACCCCCCAGGGCGCCCGGGCGCTTGAAGTGCACCGCAAATCGTTGTAGATTCTGAATGAATGATGAGAGCCTTAGAGGCCCAAGAGGACAGGTTCGGGCGCGGTCAGACGTAGTTTTTTGGGGCAAGTAGCAGGTCTATTATGAAAGGATTCCTTAAGACGAGCCTACAAACTGTTTTGGGCAAGGGGGGCTACCGGACGGCGAGGAGCGCGTATTATGCGTTCAGGAGATGGCTCAAGACGCGTCATCGGAGGGCGATGGACAGGTTGTATTGGCTCAGGAAATACGGACTCCGCCACTACTCAATCTATGGACACCGTCTCGTCCCAAGCGGGTTTCCCGAGGACCATGCCGTTGCTCTCTACGATGTGGCCAAGAGTCTGCCCGACATCAGTCCGGTTCTGGTGGAAATAGGCTCTTGGCTTGGGAAATCATCTGTTGTGCTCTCGCGCGCGATAAAGAACAAAAAGGGGGCTGTTCTCTTCTGCATAGACCCATTCAATGCGGACGGTGATCCATCGTCAGCAGCGCACTACCACGACGTGAGCCAGAAAACAGATGTCCCGCTGCTCGAGCAGTTCATCCACAATATCAAGCGATACGGCTCCTACAAACATGTGAGAGCGCTCAGGGGCTACAGCACCGATTTCTCTAGCGATTGGAATAGGCCAATAGACCTACTATTTATCGACGGCAACCATTCTTACGAGTCGGTTCGGCGCGATTTTCTCGAGTGGTCTCCCTTCATCAAGCCCGGCGGTTATTTGGTGATGCATGATGCCAGCTTCGACCCCAATTTCAGGCACCAAGACCCTATTAGGGTCGCCAGGGAATTCGTCCTGAATAACAGCGAATGGGTTGACCATAAACAGATCCGGCACATGCTCATCGTGCGGAAGGCTCAAGACCGTTCAGAAACATCCCCCGTTCATGAGACCGCGCGACTATAGAGAATGACAGGGCGCACCAGACCTGAGCTGAGGGTGGCAAGCGTCGGAGGCGCGGCGCCGACCTTCCCTGCTAGGAAGTTTGAGCCGTTGCTCAAGCGCGGTCTGGATATAACGCTGTTTCTATATCGGCAATGCACATACCCCCCAGAGAGGGCCGCCTTGGCGCGCTACCCATCTCGGGTCAAATACCTCCGAAAGAAGACCTCAATATGGAGATCGACAATCGAGCTGGGCGGTGGTTTGCTGCGAAAGGGCCTGACGTCTCCAGGGAAAACTTCAAAGCTGATCGCCGCAATTTTCGCTCGTCACGGATTGAGCCGCAAAGCAGGCGGGTGTTTGCGAAGGCTCCTTCCCTATTTCGGCGAGGGCTTCGATATTGTGCACCTCGAGGATGGTTGGCTTGCCCAAGAGCTGCTCGATCTCATCCTCCTAAAGAAGGCTCTGGGGGTTAAGGTCATAGTGAGCTTCAGGGGAGCAGACCTATTTGTCAATTCGCTGTTCAACGCAGATACCTGCAAAACTCTGCTTCAGGTCTCAGACGACGTGCATTTCGTGTCCGAGGCACTGATGCTGCGGGCAAGAGAGCTTGGGCTTTCCGAGTCGCGAGGCAGAGTGATCCTTCCCGGAGTGGACCCTGCGGTTTTTGACCGTGGTTGCATACCATATCCGCCGCCCAAGGACGGGACAGGAAGTGCACTTAGACTACTCAGTGTTGGTCGATTGGATTGGGGAAAAGGATATGAATACGGTCTGAAGGCCGCATCAATCGTCGCACAGCGCGGTGTGAAATTGCGCTACGACATTGTGGGCGGCGGCACGCTCCGGGATGCGCTGCGCTATGCGGTGTGGCAAATGGGCTTGGAGGGTGCAGTGCAGTTCCATGGGGACTTGCCAAGAGACAAGATACTACCACTATTGCGTCAAACAGACATATACCTACAGTCGTCGGTGCGGGAAGGGCTCCCAAACACCGTTCTAGAGGCCCAGAGCTTCAAAGTGCCGGTAGTGTGCACAGACGCCGGAGGAACGGCCGAGGCGCTCGAGGAGGGCGTTACTGGCTTTGTCGTTCCGACGCGCGATCCCCAAGCGCTTGCGGATAGAATCTGTGAATTGGCTGGTGATGAGGACCTGCGGGTCAGAATGGGCGCCCAGGGCAGAAAGCGAGTTCTGGCGGGATTCACTCTTGAGCAACAAGCCGCGCGGTTTTTGGAGTTCTATAAAGAGGTTGCGAATAGATAAAAGATCGCGCTGGAGCACGATAGAATCGACTGATCATCGTGCACGAGCAACAAGTTCTTGGTCCGGGGAAGATACACAATGAAGCTACTAAAGAAGGCCAAAATATACTGGGAGCTGGGCAACCCGTTCAAACGCCGCATCGCTTATATCGGCTGGACTGGCCACGAGAACCTGGGCGACGAGATGCTGCTCGAGGCATACAAGCGGCTGTTCGCAGGTTACCATTTCATGCCGCTTTTTCACCTCTCGCCGGGCAAGAAAGCGCTATATAAAAGATTAACTGGCCGGGAAGTATTCCCCGCGGGCTGCCTCGGCGGGGGCACTCTAATAAACCGAGACAAAGGCTATCTCAGAGAGTTCGCCAGGCTAGTCAAGGAGTGTCCTACGAGATTCTGTCTGGGCACTGGCGTTGCCAATCCTGAGTTCTGGGCTGCGGGTCAAAAGGACTGGGAAGATGATCTCCGAGCGTGGGTTGAGCTGCTGCGACAGGCACAGTTCGTGGGGGTCCGCGGCCCGATGGGTGCCGGTGTTCTCAAGGAGGCTGGGCTGCAAAATGTGGAGGTCGTGGGCGATTCTGCCCTCATTTTGGCGAGGGAATCTTACCGCACAACGGCCGAGGAGAAGCTTCTCGGGGTCAATGTCGGCACCTCCCGCGGTAATGTGTGGGGGACAGAAGATGAGATGTTAGATAGAATCGCGCAAGTGTGCAGGGCTCTTCGCTCAAGGGGTTGGACAATCCTGTTCCTGTGCGTATGGCCTTATGACATGGATAGCATAACCGCACTGGCTAAACTGATCGGAATACACGAGCCCGAGATCCATCTCATCGCGACCGACGTAGAACATGCGCTCGACGTCTGTGAACGCTGCACCACGTTCATCGGAATGAAGCTTCACTCGGTCGTAACTGCTCTCTGTGCCGGGGTCCCCTCGATAATGATTGAGTATAGACCCAAGTGCCGGGATTTCATGGCCTCGCTCAACCTTCAGAAGTATTCCTTTCGTTCAGACGCGCTGGATGTCGATCACCTGGTCAACCTCTCTGAGTGGCTCGCCTCCAATCGAACTGCGGTTCAGGATGAGACGCGTAAGCGAATCATCGAGTTCAAGCAGCGACTGACGGATGGAGCTAGCAAGATCAAGGAGATCATCCGTCCGGCCTCCTAAGACCCTTGGAGTTAATCTTCTCACAGACCCTATACTCTGTCGTCCCGTGCCAGCCTATTGCTCACTGGTTTGCCTCGTCTGCCGTTGCTGTGCCTTCCAGAGCTCTTGGTACGTCGGGCTCGTCTTCAGAAGCTCCTCGTGAGGCGCGAACGCCTCAACAGTTCCCTTGGCAAGGACAAGTATCTTGTCCGCCTCACGAAGCGTCGAGAGACGATGCGCCACGACTAGGGTGGTGCACTTCTGCATAAGCTTATCAAGCGACTCTTGCACCTGCCTTTCGGTCTTGGAGTCCAGCGCGCTCGTCGCCTCGTCCAGAAGCAATATCGGAGCGTTTTTGAGGATTGCTCTTGCGATGTTGATACGCTGCTTCTGCCCGACCGACACGTCCGCCCTGGTTGGGCCTATCACCGTGTCATATCCATCTGGCCACGAGGCTATGTCGTCATGTATGTTAGCAGCCTGGGCCGCGGCCCGGACTTCCTCGTCTGTCGCGTCAGGCCGGCCATAGCGTATATTCTCCATCAGTGAAACCTGAAACAGGAATGGCTCCTGAGTAACAATTGCGAGGTTTCTCATCAAGTCGTTGACCTTGATTTTTCTCAAGTCTGTCCTATCTAGGAGAATCCTCCCTTCTGTGGGATCAAAAAACCTCGCCACAAGGTTCAACAGTGTTGTCTTGCCAACACCAGACGGCCCAACGATGCCAATCGTCTCACCTGACTTGACGGTGAAACTAACATTCCTCAGAACAGGTTCTGAATCGTAAGAATAGCCTACGTTCTGAAACTGCATTGTTCGCGGAGGTGCGGTCAATGCCACAGCGTCCTTGCCGTCCTTGATCTCGGGCTTTTCTGCGAGAAACATGTCTATTTTATCAATGGCAACGCTCTGGATCTTAATCTGGGAATAGACGTTGAGTATCTGCCTTGTGCTGCCCAGAACGACCTGAAGCGCAACGATGAAGATAATGAAGGCCGGGATGTCCATCTTGCCGGCCGACACCCGCATCCCACCAAGTATGATGACAAAAAAGATGCCGAAGCCGCTTAGACTGTCAAGTAGGACGGCGGCTGTTGACTGACGTTTCACGATGCCCATCGACGCCTTTAGGAGCGCCATTGCCGATCTATGGCAGGCTTTCGCCTCGCGATGCTCACCCTGGAAAACCTTGACGATCCTTATCCCCGAGAGAACCTGAAACAGAAGGTTTGTTATCGTTACGCCCTGAAATCGGCTCTCCTCAGCATGTTTGTATATGGATGACCCTATGCGCATCAACGGAAAAATGGCAAATGGCAGGCCAATCAGGCCCCACATCGCAAGAACCGGGTCGAGTGTGAGAGCCACAACGAACAAACTCCCAACCTGAATCGAGGAAATGACCAGCCCAGCGGTGTGGTGCACCAACAGCCTTAGCGAGGCGGCATCGGTGTTCACAGCGCGTAGTATCTGCGCCTTGCTATAACGGTTAAAAAAACCAAGAGAGAGCTTCAAGAGGTGTTCAACGAGATCGAGGCGCAGCCCCATCTCAACCCGCCGGCCGAGCTCGGCCTGAAGCACTTTCGCGTAGTAATCAGCCGCGCTGCGGCCGATCCAGCAGACGAGTATGATGCCGGCGACGCCTGCCAGCTTCAGCCAGAGACCCTCGGAGCTAGCCGCGGCCGAGGCGCCCAAGGCCTTTTTCAGGAAACTCTGTATCAGCTTGAAAAACACAGCAATCAAGCCGGCCCTGAGACTCGCGGAGATGACAAACGCTAGCGTCAGCAGACGGTGCCGCCACATCAGCTTGAACGCGAGTCGCAGCTTCTGAATCATGGGCGGCCTAACACGACAGCGGTTCTACGCAGAGACTATCCGCTCCCGATGCTCCTTGACGGCACTCGTCGCGTTGCGAGTATCGACCACAAGCGAGGCGTTATCCACAATGAACTGGGCCTTTTCGCGATAGACGCTGTGGTCTGTAACCACCAGGACGCAGTCCGCCTCTGCGAGGGCCTCCGCGCTCAACTCGACGGAGGACTTCGGGATTTTGTATTTCCGCATCATCGGGAGCTCGGGAATGAACGGATCGTTGTAGGAAACTTCAGCCCCACGCTCCATCAACAGCTCCATTATCTGCATCGCTGGTGACTCTCTGATGTCATCCACGTCCGGCTTGTATGCGACGCCAAGAACCAGGACCTTTGAGCCGTTGACGCTCTTTCTGCGCTCGTTCAAAGCGAGCGTCAGCCTCTCCACCACGTAGTACGGCACTGACGTGTTCACCTCGCCCGCTAGCTCGATGAACCTCGTGGCGAAATCAAACTCCTTCGCCTTCCAAGACAGGTAGAACGGGTCAATCGGGATGCAGTGCCCACCCAGCCCTGGCCCCGGATAGAAGGCGTGAAAGCCGAATGGCTTTGTCGATGCCGCCCTAATAACCTCCCAAACGTCGATACCCATCCGCGTGAAGAGCATCTTCAGCTCGTTGACGAGCGCTATGTTCACGCTCCGATAGATGTTCTCCAATAGTTTGGTCGATTCTGCGACCTCGGCGGACGACACGACAACAGTCTCCTGCACAATTGACGAATAAAGAACGTCCGCGAGCGCGGTGCAATTCGGCGTTAGCCCGCCAACGACCTTTGGGATCGTCCCAGTCGAGAATTTTTTGTTAGCAGGGTCCTCCCTCTCTGGCGAGAAGGCAAGAAAGAAGTCCTTCCCCACCTCTAGGTCGTTATGGGCCGTGAGTATCGGCAGGACAACTTCCCTCGTGGTGCCAGGATAAGTTGTGCTCTCCAAAACAACCAGATGCCCTTTCCTGAGACGTGTCGCGATGCTCTTGGCCGTGCCCTCGATGTAGGATAGGTCAGGCTCTTTCATCGCCGTCAGCGGCGTGGGGACGCAAATAATAATACAATCAGTCTCCGCAAGCTTGTCAAAATCCATAGTCGCGCTGAACCGGCCGCTCTGAATGTGCGACGCGATCTTCTCCGACGGTATGTGCCCGATGTAGCTCTTGCCCGCGTTGAGCATGTCAACCTTGCGACGGTCTATGTCAAAGCCCGTTACGGTGAAGCCCTGAGTGGAGAACTCGTGCACAAGCGGCAGCCCGACGTATCCAAGTCCAACAACCCCAACCCTAGCTTGCCTGCCCTTTATTCTGGCAATCAGCTGATCCTTCACTTCAACCCCTCCAACACACATTTAACAACGTAGCTCAGCTGCTCGTCTGCAAGCTCAGGGTAGATAGGCAGAGCGAGCGTCTCACGCGCCGCCGCCTCCGATTCTGGAAAATCGCCCATATTGTATCCTAAAAATGCATAACACTTCTGCAAGTGCAGCGGCACAGGGTAGTACACCTCACACCCCACACCGTGCTCCTTGAGGTATCGCATCACCCTATCCCGAGCCTCTGTCCGTATCACATATTGGTTGTATATCGAACGGTTCCCATCGCGCACCTTCGGGCTCTCGATCCCGCTTTCGGCAAACGCCTCGTCGTAGAACCCAGCGTTTTGCCGTCTAGCATCGCTCCAACCATCGAGGTACTTCAGCTTAACCCTTAGCACTGCCGCCTGAATTGCGTCCAGCCTGCTGTTTGCGCCGATGAGACTGTGATGGTATTTGGGCTTGCTGCCGTGAGCGCGAAGCATCCGAACCTTCTCGGCTAGGCCCTCATCGTTGGTCACGACCATCCCCCCGTCCCCGTAAGCGCCAAGGTTCTTGCTCGGGAAAAACGAGAAACAACCCAAATGACCCATCGCACCCGCAGCCGCCCACGCGCCATCGAGCTTGGTCTTTGAACCGATCGACTGCGCCGCATCCTCTATGACATAAAGGCCGTGCTCGTCGGCGATCTCAAGAATGGGACCCATGTCGGCACACTGACCGAAAAGGTGGACGGGGATGAGAGCCTTCGTCCTGGGCGTTATCCGGGACTCGATCAGCGAGGGATCGATGTTGTAGGTCTCTGCGTCAATATCGACGAATACGGGGATGGCGCCGACACGAGAGATTGAGCCAGCCGTGGAGAAGAACGTGTAGGGCGTGGTTATCACCTCATCCCCGAGCGACACGCCAGCCGCCATGAGGCTCAGAAGGATCGAGTCCGTTCCCGAGGCGCACCCCACGCCGAACTTGGCTCCGCTGTATTCGGAGACCTCCTGTTCGAGCTTCTGCACTTCAGGGCCAAGCACGAACACTTGCGTCTCCAAAACCCTGTCTATGGCCTGTTTGACCTCATCCCTTATCTTCGCGAACTGTGGCTTTAGGTCAAGCAGTGGAACCTGCACTATCGCCTCCTCACTGTCCTTCCTTCAATTACGTATTCGCGCCCACACTCGGGACATCGAGCCTCACAATCGCTTGAGAAGACAAGCCGCACGCCGCACTCGCAGGCCCAACCCTTCACAACCGCCGGCACGCCATAAACCAGCGCATAATCGGGCACGTCCCGACTCACAACCGACCCTGCCCCGACAAAAGCATGGCGGCCAATCGTAACCCCGCAGATGACCGTGGCGTTCGCCCCGATCGAGGCGCCTCTCTTTACAATCGTCCGAATATAGTCGCTGCTCGTGTTACGCACGACCGCCGATCTGGGCGTCTTGACGTTCGTGAAAACCATCGATGGCCCGCAGAACACGTCGTCCTCGAGAATAACCCCCTCGTAAAGCGACACATTATTCTGAATCTTGCAGTTGTCGCCAAGAACAGCGCCTTTCGCCACAAAAACGTTCTGTCCCAGCTTGCAGCGCTTCCCAATCTTGGCTCCGGCCATTATGTGTGAGAAGTGCCAGACCTGTGTGCCCTCGCCTATCTCGGACCCGGGGTCCACAGCCGACGTCTCGTGAACGAAATAGCCCTTCTGCCGCGCCGTCATCTCCTCTGTCATCTCATTGCCTCAACGCCTGATCTGCCCTCTCAAGCACTCTGACAACCCTCAGACCGTCTCTTCCGTCTGTGAGCGGCCTGTCGCCCGACTCCACGCAACTTAGGAAATGCTCGCATTCTATTCCAAGCGGCTCCTTAACATCTATCCTAGGCGAGTAGATGTCCCCGAACCGCACCGTAATCGAGTCCCCGTAGGAATCATAAGACGGCAACCTGACGCCCTTATCATATATCTTCAGCTTCTCCATCGACTCAACATCGTCAAACACAACCATCTTCTCGCTGCCCACAACCGTCAAGCGCCTCACCTTGTGCGGGTCCAGCCAGCTGACCTGGACGTGTGCCATCTTGCCGCCTGGGAAGTGAAGCGTCAGAAACACAACGTCCTCAATCCCCGACTGCAAGTAGGCCTGACCGTCCGCTGAGACACTTGTAGGCTCTTCGTCCAAAAGATACATCGCAACGGAGAGATCGTGCGGTGCGAAGCTCCAAAGCGCGCTCTCGTCCGACCGGACCCTGCCGAGGTTCGTCCGCTGGGAATAAAGATAATAGACCTCGCCCAGCTCCCCAGCCCGAATGAGCTCCTTCAACCTCGTAATTGCCGGATGATAGAGCAGAAGGTGGCCAACCATCAGCGTAAGACCTCTGCCCTCTGAAAGCTCGATTAGGCTCTCAGCATCGCGTGAGGCGAGCGACATCGGCTTCTCGACAAAGACATGCTTGCCAGAAAGAAGCGCAGCCCTTGCTTGCTCGTAGTGCAGTTTGGCCGGCGATGCAATGGCGACAGCATCAACCGCATCATCCCGTAGAACGTCAGCAAATGACGCCGTTGCCTTACAGCTGGGATATGCTTTCGCTACTCCTCGCCGGACTTCAGGATCGACGTCGCAGCAGTAAAGCAGCTTGCAGCGCGGAAGGGCGGCAAACGTGCGCACAAGGTTCCTTCCCCACGCCCCAGAGCCAACGCACCCTATGTTTATCACACCACTAGCTCCCGGTCAGCGTTCAAAAAGCGCCCTGCCCGTCAAAGCACAACTAGTATCTTAAGTCAATCTGGCCTTTAAGACGCGTTGGATCAATCCAATCTCCACAACTATATGTGCGCTACGGGCCTCTGCTCAAGCGAGATAGCACGAATCCGGCACGTCAACAAAGTCAAGTGATCGACAAGCATTGCTGCCCTCACACATGACACGCTAGAGCCTACTTCTTAGCCTTCTTCTTGGCCTTCTCCTCGGGCGCCCTCTCAACAAGCTCAATAAGAGCCATGCTGGCGCTATCGCCCTGCCGGCGGCCAAGTTTGAACATCCTCGTGTAGCCGCCTGGGCGGTCCACAAACCTGGGCGCTATCTCGGTGAACAGCTTCTTGTGCACAGCCTTGTCCGAGATATGCCTCGCTGCGAGCCGCTTAGCGTGCAAGCTGTCCTTCTTGCCAAGAGTTATGAGGCGCTCAGAGAAACGGCGCGTCTCTTTTGCCTTGGCCAGTGTGGTGCATATCCGCTCATGCCTGAACAGCGCAGTCGCAAGATTGCGCAATAGCGCTGTCCTATGCGCGGTATCTCTACTAAGCTTCCTCCCAGAGACCCTGTGCCTCATTTGCTCTCTTCTCCCTGTTCACCTTCTTGACTCTCAGGGCTAGCCGCAACCGCTGGAGCTTCCTTCTTTTGCGGCGTCCTTGCCCGCTTTTTCTTGGGAGGTGAGGCTGCCTGCTGCTGTTTTTCCTGCGACTCCTCCTCCTCCTGAGGCTCCTCCTGTTTGGCGTCCGGCTGTTTGGACTTACTGGTGCTGGGCGCCCGCTTCCGGGGTTTTGCCTTTCCCGCCTTAGCTTCCTTGTTCGGCTCGGCCTTCTCCGGCGGTCCGTCTTCTTCCAGCTCTTCCTCCGCACCTTGCCCTGCTTGCAGATACGGTTCTAGCTCCTCGATCTGACTCAGGTCCTGGCTCAAGCCAAGGTCCAGCTCTGCCAAGACCTTCTTAACCTCCCGAAGCGACTCCTTGCCAAAGTTCTCCAACTTCAAAAGTTCCTGGTCTGTCTTGCTTACTAGCTGAGCCACAGAAACAATCTTGGTCGCCCGCAAGCAATTCATCGGCCTCGACCCGAGGTCCAGTTCCTCGATGCTCTTCTTCAAATTCGGATTGATCTCAATCTTCTCCTCCCTCTTCTCCTCCTCCTCAGGTTCCGCCGGCTCCTCAAACGTAATGAAGTTCAAAAAGATGTCCTTCAGTATCTTCGAGGCGTGCGCAGTTGCATCAAGCGGGTCGATGCTTCCGTCTGTCCAGACCTCAAGAAGAAGCCGGTCATAGTCGGCGCGTTGAAGATGCAGAACGTTCTGAACCCTGAAATCGACCTTCGTGATTGGCGAGAAAACTGAATCAACGGCTATCCAACCCTCTGGCAGATCATCAAGAACGTGCTGCTCAGCGGGCACGTATCCGCGGCCATATTCGATTCTTATGGCAAGGTTAAGCTTAGCTCCCTCGTCCAGCTCCGCGATGTGGATATCAGGGCTGAGCAGCTCCACGTCAGGGTCAGGCTTTATGTCCGCAGCTGTCACTTTCCGGGGGCCTTTGGCGCTTAAGTAAACCACCTTGGGGTGAAACACCGAGAGCTTCGCCCTCAATTTCCTAATGTTCAGGATTATCTCTGTCGCGTCCTCCACTACGCCCGGCACAGCCGAGAATTGATGCTGAGCGCCCTCTATCTCGACGGCCGTTACCGACCACCCCTTCAAGGAGGACAGAAGCACCCTTCTGAGCGAGTTGCCAATGGTAACTCCAAACCCGCGTTCAAAAGGCTCCGCCGTGAATCTCCCATAAAACTGGGTAGCCTCCTGTGTGACAAAGCCCTTGGGCTTGTTTATCCCTTTCCAATGCATCCTATTTCTGCCCTCCAGTTACGGACAACTGCCAAATCCCCTGCCACGTCCTGCACAATGCAGAACGGCCAAAACGCCACTACTAAGAGTAGAGCTCCACGATCAACTGCTCCTTGATCGGGATATCAACGATGTCCTCTCGCCTGGGCTGCTCCCTAACGAACACCGTGAACTCCTCATCATTGGCCTCCAACCAACGGGGCCGAAATTTGCCTCTGCTCCCCATGGTCTCCATTGCGTTGAAAACGGGACAGTGCTTTTTCTCCCTGCTCTTCTCACGCACCGAGACCACTTGACCAGGCCGTAACCTATAGGACGGAATGTTCACGACCCTGCCGTCAACTTGAAAATGCCTATGTCCCACAAGCTGTCTGGCCTGAGAACGTGATACTGCAAACCCGGCGCGATACACAACGTTGTCAAGCCTTAGCTCAAGAATTTGCAGAAGATTCTCGCCTGTAACGCCCCGCATGCGTTCCGCCTCAACGAAGGTCTTCTTGAACTGCCGCTCCAGAAGTCCGTAGTAAAGCCGAACCTTCTGCTTTTCCCGAAGCCGAACTCGATAGTCCGACTCCTTCCGACGCCGCCGGCCGTGTGCCCCCGGTGCATATTTGT